>CAIWPS010000191.1 GCA_903914615.1 uncultured beta proteobacterium
GGGGCCTGCCTTATGATCCGCCGCCCCGTGGCTGCGCCACCCGAACACGCTCGCAAGATGCCCGCGGCTGCCGCCCCGAACCCTTCGCTCACGCCGGCCCTGGCCGACGCCGCCCCCGTCTCGGCCGCCGGCCGTCGCATCGCCGCGGCCTACCTGCAGCGCATCCTCACCGCCCGCGTCTACGACGTTGCGCTGGAGACCGCGCTGCAGCCCGCACGCGTGCTCTCGCGCCGCCTGGGCAACCAGGTTCTGCTCAAGCGCGAAGACCAGCAGCCGGTGTTCAGCTTCAAGCTGCGCGGGGCCTACAACAAGATGGTGCGGATGGACGCCCCGGCGCTGGCGCGCGGCGTCATCTGCGCCTCGGCAGGCAACCACGCCCAGGGCGTGGCGCTGTCGGCCAAGCGCCTGGGCAGCCGCGCCGTGATCGTGATGCCGGTGACGACGCCGCGGCTGAAGGTCGACGCCGTGCTGGCGCTGGGCGGCGAGGTCGTGCTGCAGGGCGACAGCTATTCCGACGCCTACGAACACGCCCTGCGCCTGCAGCAGGAGCAGGGCCTGACCTTCGTCCACCCCTTCGACGACCCCGACGTCATCGCCGGCCAGGGCACGGTGGCGATGGAAGTCCTGCGCCAGCACCAGGGGCCGCTGGATGCCGTGTTCGTGGCCATCGGCGGCGGCGGGCTCATCTCCGGCGTGGCCGCCTACATCAAGGCCGTGCGACCCGAGGTGCGCGTGATCGGCGTGCAGACCGAAGACTCCGACGCCATGCTGCGCTCGGTGCGCGCCGGCCGCCGCGTCACGCTGGCCGATGTCGGGCTCTTCTCCGACGGCACCGCGGTCAAGCAGGTCGGGCAGGAGACCTTCAAGATCGCGCGCGCCCTCGTCGACGACTACGTGGTCGTCAACACCGATGCCGTCTGCGCCGCCATCAAGGACGTGTTCCAGGACACCCGCAGCATCCTCGAGCCGGCGGGTGCCCTGGGCGTGGCCGCCATCAAGCAGTACGTGGAGCAGCACCGTCTGAAGGGCCGCACGCTGGTGGCCATCACCTGCGGCGCGAACATGAACTTCGACCGCCTGCGCTTCGTCGCCGAGCGCGCCGAGTTCGGCGAACAGCGCGAAGCCCTGTTCGCCGTCACCATCCCCGAGGAGCGCGGTTCCTTCAAGCGCTTCTGCGAACTGCTCGGGCCGCGCTCGGTGACCGAGTTCAACTACCGCATCAGCGACGCGCGCGTGGCCCATGTCTTCGTCGGCCTGGCCATCGCCCGCCGCGACGAGGCCGAGCGCATCGAGCGGCTCTTCGTCAAGCACCGCTTCGCCACCGTGAACCTCACCGACGACGAACTCGCCAAGGAGCACGTGCGCCACATGGTGGGCGGGCGCAGTGAGCTGGCGCGCGACGAGCGGCTGTTCCGCTTCCAGTTCCCCGAGCGGCCGGGGGCGCTGATGCGCTTTCTCGCTGCCATGCCGCCGGGATGGAACATCAGCCTCTTCCACTACCGAAACCAGGGCGCCGACTATGGCCGCATCCTGGTCGGCCTGCAGGTGCCGCAAGGCGACGGCCGCGACTTCGACGTCTTCCTGCGCACCCTGGCCTATCCGTGCACGGAAGAGACACGCAATCCCCTCGTCCCCCTTTTCCTGCGCTGAGGTCGCTCGCTACACTCGTCTGCATGGCCGTCCCCAACCGATCGCTCGTCACCCCCACCACCAACCCGCTGCTGGAGAAGGCGCTGCGCGAGAAGCTGCAGCGCCGCAACGAAGTCGGCGGCAGCCTGGGTGAGCTGGAGCCGCTGGCGATCCGCCTGGGCCTGATGCAGAACACGCTCAAGCCGCGCTTTCACGACCCGCAGCTGCTGGTGTTCGCGGCCGACCACGGCCTGGCCGTCGACGGCATTCGCGACCCCCAGGGCCGGGCCACGCACGAGACCGTGCACATGCTGCTCACCAACCAGCTGCCGCTGACGGTGTTCGCGCGTGCCCAGCAGCTGGAGGTGACGGTGGTGGACTGCGGCATGGACGTCAACATGCCGCCGCACGAGCGCCTGCTGATGCGCAAGATCGCCCACGCCACGCGCAATGCCCGCGTGACCTCGGCGATGAGCATGGAGCAGGCCCATGCCGGCATGCGCGCCGGCATGGAGATCGGCGACAAGCTGCGCGGCAACCTGACCATCCTGGCCGGCGTAGGCGTCGGCGCGCACGAGAGCGCGGCGATGGTGCTGGCGCGCATGACCGACACGCCGGTGCGCGACCTCATCGTCACCGGCCCGCAGATGGACACCGACGAGCTCGCGCACCTGATGGTCGTGCTGCAGGGCGCCCAGGGGCGCCACCGCGACATCGTCGAGCCCATCGAGGTGCTGGCGGCGCTGGGCGGCTTCGAGGTCGCGGTGATGGTCGGCGTCATGCTCATGGCCGCGAGCAAGCGCCACCTGCTGATGATCGACGGCATGCCGGCCTGCGCCGCGCTGATGCTGGCGGCGCGCATCGCCCAGCCGGTCACCGACTACTGCGTCTTCTGCCGCAGCCACAGCCACCTCGGGCTGGACCAGGCGCTGAACCTCTTCCGCGCGTCGGCGCTGCTGGAACTGGGCATGGAAAGCACCGACGGCACCGGCGCCAC
>CAIWPS010000192.1 GCA_903914615.1 uncultured beta proteobacterium
CGCCGGGCCGGCCCACAGGGGCAGGCTGGCCAGCAGCGACAGGGCCCCGGCGACGCTGCGGCCTGCGGCCTCGCGGGCATCGGCGGCGGCCTGGCCCTGCGCCTGCCAGCGCACTTCCAGCATCGCCGCAGCGGCATGGGCAGGCACCATCAGCGCCGCCAGCATCAGGCAGGGGCCGAGCACGCGGCTGGCAGGCTGGGCGCCGTGGCCGTAGACCCAGAGCGCCACGGCGGCAGCGGCACCGGCCCCCGCCGACCAGGCGGCCACGCGCAGCACCGTGGCACCGCGACGGGCGGCCACGCCTGGCCAGAACAGGGGTGCCAGCAGGGCGACGATGGCGGTCGCCTGCACGCGCAGGGCCGAGGGCTGGAAGGTGGGTGCCGCAGCGCCGAAGGCGGCGAGCAGGGCCGTGGCGGCCGCCATCAACAGGAGCCAGCGCCTTGCGATCACTGGGTGGGGCTGGCCGCTTGGACGATCAACTCGATGGCCGAGCCGTTTGGCGGCAGCAGCGCGCTGCCGCGCACCGAGCCGTAGGCACCGATGCCGATGGCGGACACCGACTCGATGACGCAGTTGGGGTCGGCGATGAAGCCCACCAGCGTGCCGGTGGCATCGGCGGCGAAGCCCTCGCGCCCCTCGGAAATCGGTGCGCCGGTGTACACCCACTCCACCGTTTCGGGCTTCACGCCGGCTTCGGGGTTCAGGATGGCCTCGGCGGCCGAGAGGCGGCGGCGCTCGCCGCCGGCGGTCCAGGTGACGAACATCGCCACCCGCGGCCCGATCAACGGTGCCTGAACGTCCTGGTGCCGCGATGCGATGTGCCGGGGGTCGCGTTCCAGGCCGATGAGGATGCAGGCGAGGTTGAATTCGCTGCCGCCAGTGTCCAGCTCCAGCAGCGCCTCGTAGGCCTTCATGCCGCCCGGCGTCGTGGCCAGGTATTCCAGCGGCCTGCCCAGCGCATGCGTGCGGCCGGGCACGGTGAAGCTGCGTGCGCGCTTGTCGACGACGATGCGGCCGACCTGGTAGCGGTCCTGCCCCAGCGCCTTCATCTCGCCGAGCTGCGCTGCCTGGGCCCAGGCGCCGGCCTGGCACAGGCCGGCCGACAGACCCAGGGTCGTCAACAACCCCTGGCGGCGGTTCACAGTTTCAAGCCCATCACCACGCGGTGCGGCATCGGCGGCGGCAGCGGTGCCATGCGCAGCGAGCCGAAGCCGGCATCGGCCATCCAGCGCTGCACGTCGGCATCGGCATGCACGCCGCCGTCGGGCGCGGTCAGCATCATGTTCAGGCCGAACATGGCGGCGAAGGTCGGCAGCGCGCCGCCATCGTCGGTGAAGACGTCGCTGACGATGAGCATGCCGCCGGGCTCCAGCGCCGCCGCGGCACGGGTGATCAGGGCGCGGCAGGCGCGTTCCGATTCGCGATGGAACATGCCCGACATCAGCACCACGTCGTGGCCGCTGCCAAAGTTGGCGGTGTGGTAGTCGCCGTCGCGCAAGGTGACGCGGTCGCTGGCCCCCGCGCCGGCCACCAGCTCGCGCGCCACCGCGGCGACCCCGGGCAGCTCGATGACCTCGGCACGCAGGCCGGCGAAGCGCTCCGTGAGCATCACCGAGTAGGTGCCCGGGCCGCCGCCCACGTCCAGCAGCGAGCGCCGGCCCTGCAGGTCGAGCACGGTGACGAGCGCGCGCGCGATGCCCAGCGCGCGTTCGTGCATGGCCATCACGAAGCCGCGCGTGCGCGCCGGGTCGTCACCCAGGTAGGTCTCAGCCGGCAGCGCCGGCTTGCCGGCGCGCAGCGAGGCTTCCAGCTGGCCCCAGGTGCCGTAGAGCTGGTCGCTGTAGCGGATGGCATTGCCCATGAAGGCC
>CAIWPS010000193.1 GCA_903914615.1 uncultured beta proteobacterium
CTAGGAGGCGCCATGCCCCGATTGACCCGACTCCAACTGCTTGGCCTTGCACTGAGTGGGGTGCGCTTGGCCATCGCCAATCATCCCCGCCCCCGCGACTACCCCGAAGAAATCGAGGAGTACGAACGACACCGCGACACCATCGTGCGGGAGATCAACCGCATCATGGCTCGCACACCGCTCGCGCGCGAGCTTTCACCTAGGGAACCGGCATGAAATTCGACACTGAGGAATTCCAGACTGCTCTGGCCAACCTACTGGCAGGCTTCAACGTGCTTTTGTGGCTCTTCGTGGTCTATGAGGCACTGCAATGAGCGGCCACGGGGGGTCTCGCGCGCCCGGCTTGCCGCGCGAGCGCCAGCTCATCCACGGTCGCACCCATTCGCGGTCCTGGGACGCCGCAGAGTACTACGCCATCCAGGTGATTCGCCCGCGCGCGAGGCTTACCGATCTCCTCTGGTGGCTCGCCTCGGCCGTACTGCTGCTGGGCACCGCGTGGCTAATCTGGTCCTGAATTAGCTAAATTTTGCAAACTTCGCCTCGCGCGCGATGTTTGCCATTTTCAACCAGTGGGATTTCAACCAGTGGGGCCGCGAGGCCCCATTTTTTCGTCAACGCTACGGACTACGCTACAACAGACGTGTTTCCTATAAACTCCCCAGGATTACCCCACTGCACTGTATGGTTATACCCTATGAGTACTGTACTGCACTGTATGGTTATTATCTACTACTCCTATATAAAATATAAGTAGTAAGAGTAGCATAGGCATAGGGTGATGATTTTATTGACTTTTTTGCGCTACCTCCCCAAAGTAGCACACCCCTATGCTACAGGTAGCACCCACATCCTCGCGTTCCGCCCATCCTTCCGGAGCACATGATTCTCAAAACCTAGCAACCTCAGAATTGCGCATATGCGATTTGAGACAAGTCTATTGAGTTTGTCCACGCTCAAACCCAGCGCACCCTGCGCCACATCGGCAGTTGTGAAGCGTGAACTGCTACGGGGCCCGCTACCGGAGTCCAGATCCCCGACATCGAACAGCCAAGACTCAATCCTTTGGAACCACAAGTCTTCGTTCACCATGTTAAATTTCTCATGCTCAACCGGCGCCAGCGCCTCGGCGTCCTGCCACATCACGCCTCGCGCGCGAAACATCGCTGCCGCCTCGGCCCAAAACTGGTCGCGGTCCCGGATGATGCCGGCCAGCCACGCCATCCTGAGCACCTCGATGGGCAGCCAGCGGCGGTTGCCGGTGTCGTCGTCCAGGATGTCGGTGCGGTTCGACGTCCCCACGAAAACAAGCCGGCGCCGGAACGACGTGGTGAACTCGCGGTACTTGGGCACCCACTTCTCCACCTTGCGCGTGACGAATTTCTTGATGGCCTCGCGGTCGCGCGTGTGCAGGCCACTGAGCTCGGCAATCTCCCCGATCAGCGCGCCGCGCATCTTGCGCACCGTTTTCTCTTCGGCCTCGGCCAGGTCGATCTCCACGTAGAACTCGTCGCTTGGTACGATCGCCTCGATGGCGCTGGTCTTGACCATGCCCTGGTGGCCGGTCAGGATAGGCACCATGTCGGCCTTCACCCCCGGCACCAGCACGCGCCCCGCGAGCGCGGTCCACAGGTACTTGGCCACGGCCTGGGCATACGGGCTGTCGTCGCACCCCAGGTAGACCGACATGAAAGTCGCAACCCGAGGGATGCCGTCCCACTGCAGCCCGGTGAGCCACATCGTGGCCGAGTCGAAGACGTTGCGCGCGGCGATGACGACGCACGCATCCCGCACCAGTTCCTTCGGCGCGGCGTTGAAACCCAGCCCCTCGAGCCGCTCGCGGATGAGGGTCACGTCCTCGTCCTTCATCGGTCGCCATTCGTTCGTGCCAGGCTGCGCCACGCACACGTCGGCCTTGAACTCATCGAACGCGATCCGGTAGCCGCAGATGTCGGGCCTGGCGCACGCCCGCAGCGCGTTCGTGACCGTCGCCAGGATGCCCTTGCGGTCGCGCGAGAAGGTCGGCATGGGCAGAGCGTCAGCCGGCACCTCGATGCCTGTGGCGCCAGACACGCCCATCGCACCCGCCGCACCCTGCAGCACCATCCCGGTCGCGCCCGACGTGGCCGGCGCGTCGACCACCAGGTCCCCGATGTCCTGCGCGCTGATGTCCTCGGCCCAGTCGTCCGACGGTGGCAGCATGCCCATGACGTGGTTGAAAGTGATGGGGGCGCGGTCCTTGCGCGCGACGCCACCGCCGGCCTTGAACGACTTCCAGCGCCCCTCGATGTCCATCCGGCCGGCGTAGGTCTTGCCCATGCTCGACCACTTGTCGAAGAGCTCGAGGCCCCACCGCTCCCCGCGCGACTGGTGGTGCAGCGCCATGCCGATCGCCAGCCACGGTGGCCGCGCGTCGGGCACGGGGATGTGGAACAGGGCCCGGGTGACGCCCTCCTGGGACATCGGCAGCGGTGGCACGTCGGCCTCGCGCGCGCCAGGATGGCGCCGGTCCACGCCGCCGAACCGGTGCTGCGCCAGCGCCACCACCTTGTCCGACAGGATGTCCAGGCTGCACCGGCTCTCGCCCGGGCAGCACAGGCCCGGCACGGGTCGCCCCGTCCAGGTCAGGAACCCGTTCGTACTGAAGGTCTCGAAACCCCAGCCCCAGTCGTTCGCGTGCGACTTGGCGTTGGGGTACTGCCCGATCATGAAGGCGTGGATGCCGTCGCCGCTGGGCGACCACTCCACGTACGTGCCGCGCACCAGGTCCGCGACCTCGGGCGCCACGTCGCCCGCGAGATCCACGCAGTTGTCGAAGTCCAGGCCGACGACGCCCCACTCGGGCAGCATGGCAAGCCCAAGGCCTGCCCAGTCGTCGGACCAGGCCCAGGCGCGCACGGCGTCCTGGTACGTGGTCAGCTGCCCGCGGTCCTCATCGCTTCCCTGCTGACCCTGGCGGCGCCGGCCGTTGACCCAGTAGGGTACCTTGCGGGGTTTCTTGGTGGGATCCGGGTTCGCCTCCAGTCTCCACAACAGCCA
>CAIWPS010000194.1 GCA_903914615.1 uncultured beta proteobacterium
AGCGCAGCCGCGTCTGCGTCAGCGGTTCGGCCCGCGCCAGCGCCATTTCGACCAGCGACACCGCCGCCACCAGCGCCCCCAGGCCGCCGACGAACCACGCCAGCACGGCGGCAGCCTGGCCCTGCAGGTCGGCGCGGACGTCGCTGCGCAGCGGGTTCATCATGGCTCGCCGCCCGGGCCGCCCAGGTAGCCACGCACGGCAGCCTGGTAGACCCGCAGCACGGGCGCGAGCGTGGCCAGCCGGGCGCACTCGTCGGGCCCGTGGATGCGCTGGAAATCGACGCCGAAGCCGCACAGCACCTGCGTGCCGTGGCGGGCGAGGTAGTTGCCGATGTTGCTGGGGCCGGACACGGCCAGCGGCGGCGCGGCGCCCAGCACCTGCGCCGCGCCCTGCTGCAGCAGGCGCGGCAGCAGCGCGTCGTCGGGTGTCATGTAGGCCGGCCAGGTGTTGGGCGGGCTCATCGACGAGGGATGCGCGCTGCCGCAGCGCCGATCGATGGCGGCGAGCGTGCGCGCCAGGACGGCGGCCGCGGCCGCGGCGTCGAAGCTGGGCGTCAGGCGCAGGTCGACCGCGCAGTCGATCTTCGCCGCCGTCACCGAATAGGTCCGCGGCCCGGTGCGCAGGCCCGTCACCGAGGCGCGCGGGCCGAAGGGAAAGGCGTCGCCGGCCGGCGCGGCGCGGGCCGTGAAGCGGTCCAGCGCCAGCACCAGCTGCGCCAGCTTGGCTGCGGCCAGTTCGCGCGGCACGGCGCCGCTGCCCGAGTGGCCCATCTCGCCGCGCAGCGTGACGACGCTGCGGAAGAAGCCGCGCGAGCCGCGCACGATCTCGTCGAAGCCGGGGTAGCCGATGGCGCAGTGGCGCGGGAAGCCGAACGCGCGCGTGTAGGCGCGGATGCCGCCGAAGCGGCCGCTGTGCTCGTCGCAGTCGAAGACGACGGTGACGCGGCGCTGCGGGCCGGCGCCGCTGCGGCCCCTTCCACGCGGGTTCAGCGCCGTGCGCCGGGCCAGGGTGCAGAACAGGGCCACGGCGGCCTTCGAATCGGCGGCGCCGCGGCCGTAGAGCCAGCCGCCTTCGACCTCTGCCGCGAAGGGCGGGTGGCGCCATTGCGCGAGGTCGCCGGCTGGCGCGGTGTCAACGCAGGCGTTGAGGACGAAGACTTCGTCGTCGGCGTGCTGCGGCGGGTTGATGACGATGGCCGCCGGCTGCGCGGCACGGCCCACGATCTGGTGCGCCACCCCGTGCGCATCGAGCCAGCCGCTGATGACGCCGACGATGGCCGCGAGGTCGTCGATGCCGGCCTGGCTGGGCGTGCGCACCAGCGTGGCCAGCAGCGCCTGCACGTCCTTCATGCGGCCACGATCTCGATCGCGCGCGCCGGCAGCGAACGTGCGCGCAGCTGGCCGCAGCCGCCGTCGACGTCCTGCCCGGCCGAATGCCGCAGCTTGGTGAGCACGCCGCGGCGGTGCAGCGTGCGCGCCATCTGCGCCGCGCGTTCCCAGGACGGGCGCGCGTAGGGCAGCCCGGGCACCGCGTTGCAGGGGATGAGATTCATGAGCGCGAACTTGCCGGCCAGCAGCGTGGCGATGCCTTCCACCTCGTCGTCGCCATCGTTGACGCCTTCGATCAGCGTCCACTGGACCTGGACCGGGTAGCCGGTGGCGCGGGCATAGCGCTCGCCCGCTTCCACCAGTTCGGCCGGTGCGATGCGCGGCGCGCGCGGCAGCAGCTGCGCGCGCAGTTCGGCCTTCGTGCTGTGCAGCGACAGCGCCAGCGCCGGCTTCACGCGCTGCTGCGGCAGGCGTTCGAAGACGCGCGCATCGCCGACGGTGGAGAAGACCAGGTTCTTGTGGCCGATGGCGCCACCGGTGCCCAGCAGGTCGATGGCCTCGAGCACGGCGTCGAGGTTGTGCGCCGGCTCGCCCATGCCCATGAAGACGACCTTCTTCACCGGCCGCAGCGTGCGCGCCAGCGCCACCTGGGCGACGATCTCGGCGCTGCCCAGCTGGCGCAGCAGGCCGCCCTGGCCGGTCATGCAGAAGACGCAGCCGACGGCGCAGCCGACCTGCGTCGACACGCACAGCCCGCCGCGGGGCAGCAGCACGCTTTCCACCGTCTGGCCGTCGGCCAGCGCCACCAGCAGCCGCGCCGAGCCGTCTTCGCCGTCGTGCCGCGATTGCAGCCGCGCCAGGCCCGCCAGTTCGTCCTGCAGTGCCGGCAACGCGGCGCGCAGCGCGGCCGGCATGAAATCTTCGAGCCGGCGGCGGCCGCTGTCTTGCGGCTGCGCGCAGGCCCACAGGCGCAGCACGCGGGCCTCGTGCTTCGGGCCCGCGCCGAGGGCGCGCAGGCGCTGGCGAATTTCGTGGACCTGCACGGGGCCGTTCAGAACACGACCACCGAACGGATGCTCTCGCCGCGCTCCATCAGATCGAAGCCGTGGTTGATGTCTTCCAGCTTCAGCAGGTGCGTGATCAGCGGGTCGATGGCGATCTTGCCTTCCATGTACCAGTCGACGATCTTGGGCACGTCGGTGCGGCCGCGCGCGCCGCCGAAGGCGCTGCCTTCCCACTTGCGGCCGGTGACGAGCTGGAAGGGCCGGGTGGCGATCTCCTGCCCCGCCGCGGCGACGCCGATGATGATGCTGCGCCCCCAGCCCTTGTGGCAGCACTCCAGCGCCTGGCGCATCGTCGTCGTGTTGCCGATGCACTCGAAACTGTAGTCGGCGCCGCCGTCGGTGAGCTGCACGATGGCGTCGACGACGTTCGGCACCTCTTTCGGGTTGACGAAGTGGGTCATGCCGAACTGCCGCGCCATCGCCTCGCGGCCGGGGTTGAGGTCGATGCCGATGATCTTGTCGGCGCCCACCATCCTTGCGCCCTGGATGACGTTCAAGCCGATGCCGCCGAGGCCGAAGACGACGACGTTCGCGCCCGCTTCCACCTTGGCCGTGAACAGCACCGCGCCGACGCCGGTGGTGACGCCGCAGCCGATGTAGCAGACCTTGTCGAAGGGCGCGTCCTTGCGGATCTTGGCCAGCGCGATCTCGGGCACCACGATGTGGTTGGCGAAGGTGCTGGTGCCCATGTAGTGCAGGAGGGGCTGGCCGTTCAGGCTGAAGCGCGACGTGCCGTCGGGCATCAGCCCCTTGCCCTGGGTGCCGCGGATCTGCTGGCACAGGTTGGTCTTGCGCGACAGGCAGAACTTGCACTGCCGGCATTCGGGGGTGTAGAGCGGGATGACATGGTCGTAGGGCTGCAGGCTGGTCACGCCCGGCCCCACCTCCAGCACCACGCCGGCGCCTTCGTGGCCCAGGATGGCCGGGAACAGGCCCTCGGGGTCGGCGCCCGAGAGCGTGTAGTGGTCGGTGTGGCAGATGCCGGTGGCCTTGACCTCCACCAGCACCTCGCCGGCGCGCGGGCCCTGCAGGTCCACGGTCTCGATGGTGAGCGGGGCGCCGGCCTTCCAGGCCACGGCTGCGCGGGTCTTCATGGGTGTGCTTCCTCGGCCGTTGTCGATGGCGCTGACGATAAACGCTGCCGTCTGCCATTTGCCGTTCGTCACCGGCCCTCGTCAGGCGGCAGCCACCGTCGCACGGGCACCCGAAGCGCCCGCCCGCGCCGGCGCTAGGGAGTTCCCGGCTGCGATGGCGCGCGCGCACCGGCACACTCGCCCGACCCCGCCCACCGGACCGCGCCCCATGCCCCTGACCCGCCGCCATGCCCTCGCCAGCACCCTCGCCGGCGCCATCTGTGCACTGCCTGGCTTCGCCCGCGCCCAGTCGGGCTGGCCGACGAAGCCCGTTCGCATCGTCGTGCCCTTCGCCGCCGGCGGCACCACCGACATCCTGGCGCGCGCCATCGCGCCCGAGCTGCAGCGCGCCTTCGGGCCGGTGTTCATCGTCGACAACCGGCCCGGCGCCGGCGGCAACACCGGCGCGGCCGAAGTCGCCAAGGCCGCGCCCGACGGCTACACGCTGCTGATGGGCACCGTGGGCACGCACGCCATCAACCCGGCGCTGTACCCCAAGATGCCCTACGACCACGTCAAGGACTTCGCGCCCGTCACGCTGGTCGCCGGCGTGCCCAACGTGGTGGTGATGAACCCCGAGTCGGCGCGCAGGTACGGCGTCAACACCATCGCCGACCTGGCGAAGGCTGCGCGCGCGCACCCGGGCAAGATCAATGTCGCCAGCTCGGGCAACGGCACCAGCATCCACCTCTCGGCCGAGCTGTTCAAGAGCATGACCGGCACCTTCATGCTGCACCTGCCCTACCGCGGCTCGGGGCCGGCGCTGATCGACCTCATCGCCGGCAACGTCGACCTGATGTTCGACAACCTGCCCTCGGCGCTGCCGCACATCAAGGGCGGCAAGCTCAAGGCGCTGGCGGTGACGAGCGCCCAGCGCTCGGCCGTGCTGCCCGACGTGCCCACGGTGGCCGAGGCCGGCGGCCCGGCGCTGGCCGGCTTCGAGGCCAGTTCCTGGTTCGGCCTGCTCGCGCCCGCCGGCACGCCGGCCGAGATCGTGCTGCGCATCCAGCAGGAAGTGGCGAAGTCGCTGGCGCAGCCGGCGGTGAAGGAAAGGCTGCTGAGCCAGGGCGCGATCCCCAGCGGCATGACGCCGGCGGAATTCACCGCCTTCATCGCCGCCGAGACGAAGAAGTGGGCGCAGGTGGTGAAGGTGTCGGGGGCGAAGGTCGACTGAGCGCAGGGCCTGCTCCGCTAGAGTCGGGGCCTCGTGTCCACCACCCGGCCCTGGCCCATGAAATACCAGCAATTCCTGGCGCCGCTGTGCGCCGCGCAGTCACCCTTCGCGCTGGCTTCTGCCGCTGCGCGCCAGGGCTGCGGAACGCAGCAGGCGATGGTGGCCCTGCACACACCCGTCATCGCCGACCCGGACCAGCCGGCGGACTGCTGAGCATGTGCGCCAGCAAGGTCGCCGAAGGCGCGCAGCGCGGCTGGATCGTGCCCATCGGCGGCGCCGAGGAGAAGGACAACGCGCCGCCCATCCTGCGCCGCTTCGTCGAGCTGGCCGGCGGCGCGCGTGCCGACATCGTCGTCATCCCCACGGCCAGCCAGCTGCGCGCCACCGGGCCGCGCTACGAGCGCATCTTCGGCGAGCTGGGTGCGGCACGCGTGACGGCGCTGGACTTCGACACCCGGCGCGACGCCGAAGAGCCCGGCCGCCTGGACCGCCTGGCGCAGGCCAGCGGCATCTTCTTCACCGGTGGCAACCAGCTGCGGCTGTCGACGCTGCTCGGCGGCACCCCGGTGGCCAAGGCGGTGCGCCAGCTCAACGCGGCCGGCGTGCCGGTGGCCGGCACCAGCGCCGGCGCCGCCTTCATCTGCGAACACATGATCGCCTTCGGCGACGAAGGCAGCACGCCGATTGCCGGCAGCGTGCGGCTGGCGCCCGGCCTGGGGCTGACCAACCGCTTCATCATCGACCAGCATTTCCGCCAGCGCGACCGCCTGGGCCGGCTGCTCACCGCGCTGGCCTACAACCCCTTCGCGGTGGGCATCGGGCTGGACGAGGACACGGCGGCCTTCATCGCGCCCGACAACACCGTGCACGTCGAAGGCTCGGGCGGCATCACCGTGGTCGACGCGGCCGAGCTGCAGTTCTCGGCCATGGACAGCGTCAACGAAGGCCGGCCGGTCTGCCTGCTGGGCGTGAAGCTGCACATCCTGACCCAGGGCGCCACCTTCAACCTGCACACCCGCCAGCCCGACGCCGGCAGCCTGCGCCTGGCCAAGACCTGAAGGACCGAACCGCCATGCGCATCCTGGAACGCAACGTCTACGTCGGGCCTTCGCTGTACGCGCATTTCCCGGTCATCAAGGTGCTGCTGGACCTGGGGCCGCTGGAGGACTGGTCGACGGCGCGGCTGGGTGCGGCCTATGTCGATGCCCTGGTCGCCGCCCTGCCCGGGCTGCAGGAACACGGCTGCAGCTACGGCGCGCCGGGCGGTTTCATCCGCCGCATGCGCGAGGACGAGGGCACCTGGCTGGGCCATGTCTTCGAGCACGTGGCCATCGAGCTGCAGAACATCGCCGGCGAGGACGTCACCTTCGGCAAGACGCGCAGCGTCGACGGCCGGCCCGGCGTCTACACCGTGGTCTACGAATACGCCCAGCGCGACGAAGGCATCGAGGCCGGCGAGCTCGCCATCCAGCTGCTGTGCGCGCTGCTGCCGGCCGCACTGCGCCCCGCCGACGCCGTGCCCGCCGACTGGGACTGGGACAAGGCGCGCGACAGCTTCATCCGCTACGCGCAGCGGCGCGCGCTGGGGCCTTCCACGGCGTCGCTGGTGAAGGCCGCCGAGGCGCGCGACATCCCCTGGCTGCGGCTGAACGAGCAGAGCCTGATCCAGCTCGGCCACGGCAAGTTCCAGCAGCGCATCCAGGCCACGGTGACCGGCCGCACCAGCTACATCGCGGTCGAGCTGGCGCAGGACAAGGAAGAGACCAACAAGATCCTCGCCAACGGTGGCTTGCCGGTGCCGCAGCAGGAGCTGGTGCGCAGCGGCGACCGCGCCGTGCGTGCTGCCGAACGCCTGGGCTACCCGGTGGTGACCAAGCCCTACAACGGCAACCACGGCCGCGGCATCAGCATCGGCCTGAAGACCGCCGACGACGTGCGCGCCGGTTTTGCCGCTGCCGCCGAGCACAGCAGCTCGGTCATCGTCGAGACCTTCCTGCAGGGCGAGGACCACCGCCTGCTGGTCGTCGGCGGCGAGCTCGTCGCGGCGACGCGCCGCACGCCGGGGCACGTGGTGGGCGACGGCGTGCTGACGGTGCGCGCGCTGGTCGAGCGCGTCAACCAGGACCCGCGCCGCGGCATCGGCCACGAGAAGGTGATGACGCGCATCGAGCTCGACGCGCAGGCCGACGCGATGCTCGCGCGTGTCGGCATGACGCCCGATTCGGTGCCCGCCGCGGGGCAGACCGTGCTTCTGCGCAGCACCGCCAACCTCAGCACCGGCGGCACCGCCACCGACGTCACCGACATCATCCACCCGGACAACCGCGAGATGGCGGTGCGCGCCGTCACCGCCATCGGGCTGGACGTCGGCGGCGTCGACTTCCTCTGCCCCGACATCGCCGAGAGCTACAAGACCGTGGGCGGCGGCATCTGCGAGGTCAACGCGGCGCCGGGCTTCCGCATGCACGTGGCGCCCAGCGAAGGCACGCCGCGCGACGTCGCCGGGCCCGTCATCGACATGCTGTTCCCGCCCGGCACCGCGAGCCGCGTGCCCGTCGCCGCGCTGACCGGCACCAACGGCAAGACGACGACGGCGCGGATGCTGGCGCACATCGCCAAGATGGCCGGCCACACCCCGGGCCTGACGACCACCGACGGCGTCTACATCGACGGCCAGCGCACCGTCGAGGGCGACATGACCGGCCCGGTGGCCACGCGCATGGTGCTGGCCGACCCGAAGATCGACATCGCCGTGCTGGAAGTGGCCCGCGGCGGCCTGCTGCGCGCCGGCATGGGCGTGCCCTGGGTCAACGTCGGCGCGGTGCTGAACGTGAAGAGCGACCACCTGGGGCTGAAGGGCATCGACACGCTGGAGCAGCTGGCCGAGGTCAAGCGCATCCTGGTCGAGGTGGCGCGCGACTGCGCCGTGCTCAACGCCGACGACGAGCACGTCATCCGCATGTCGGCGCACACCGATGCCAGGCACCTGTGCTACGTCACCACCAACCCGCAGCACGCGGTGGTGCGCGAGCACATCCGCGCCGGCGGCCGCGCCTGCGCGCTCGAGGCCGGGGTGAACGGCCAGATGATCACGCTCTACGACAAGGGCCGCCACATCCCGCTCCTGTGGACGCACCTGATCCCGGCGACGCTGGAAGGCCGCGCGATGCACAACGTCAGCAACGCGATGTTCGCCGCCGCCATGGCCTTCAGCCTGGACTTCAAGCTCGACGCCATCCGCCAGGGCCTGCGCACCTTCGACAGCACCTTCTTCCAGGCCCCGGGGCGCATGAACGTCTACGACGAGCACCCCTTCAAGGTCATCTTCGACTACGCCCACAACGCCCATGCAGTGGCCGCGATGGCCGACCTGGCGGGCCGGCTGGACGTGCGCGGCCGGCGCATCGTCGTCGTCGCCGGGCCGGGCGACCGCCGCGACGAGGACATCCGCGACATCGCGCTGGCGGTGGCCGGCCGCTTCGACCACTACGTCTGCCGCCGCGACGACAGCCTGCGCGGCCGCGCCGGCGACGAGGTGCCGAACATGATCGCCGCCACGCTGCGCGCCCAGGGCGTGCCCGAGGAAGCCATCAGCGTCATCCCCGACGAGCAGCAGGCCATCGACGCGGCGCTGCGCATGGGCCGGCCCGGCGACCTGCTGCTGGTCTTCGCCGATGCGCTGACGCGATCGTGGAAGCAGGTCATCAAGTTCAAGCCCGAGGGCGGTACCTTGCCCACGGCCGCGGCCGCCGCGGCGGCGCCGCCTGCTGCCGCCGATGACACCGCC
>CAIWPS010000195.1 GCA_903914615.1 uncultured beta proteobacterium
GGCTGTCGGCGCCGATGCAAATCTGAGCCACCGCGCCGACCGAATATTGAGCCAGGGGTGGAAGCCGACTTCGAGATCGTCGACTGTGGATAAGTGTAGGTCGTTGACCGGTTCGTTGATTTCCTCGGTGTTGGTTTGATGGCGCGGGGGAAGACGCGCAGGGCGTAGCCCGTAGCGGCTTGCCCCGCGCCGCGCGCGCTCAGAACGGCTCGGCCTCAGTGTCAGTCTTGTCGCCCTTGCGTGCCTGCTCTCGTGCCTTGATGCGCTTCTTGGCCTGAGCGGTGCTGCGACTGAAGCGGATCGACTCGTTGCCCGTCTCCACGATGTGGCAGTGGTGCGTCAGGCGGTCCAGCAACGCGGTGGTCATCTTCGCGTCGCCGAAGACGCTGGACCACTCGGCGAAGTCCAGGTTGGTCGTGATCATCACGCTGGTGTGCTCGTACAGCCGGGACAGCAGGTGGAACAGCAGGGCCCCGCCGGCCTGGCTGAACGGCAGGTAGCCCAGCTCGTCGAGGATGACCAAGTCCATGCGCAACAGGCTCGACGCGATGCGCCCGGCCTTGCCTTGTGCCTTCTCCTGCTCCAGCGCGTTGACCAGATCGACCGTCGAGTAGAACCGAACGCGCTTGCCATGCCGCGTGATGCCCGACACACCGATGGCCGTGGCCAGATGCGTCTTGCCCGTGCCCGGCGAAGCAGTCACATACTGCCCGCGAACAACGTGTTGAGCTGGTTCGCATCCACTATCCGTTCCATCCGCGAGCGGGCGATGACGTCGAAGTGCTGGGCCGGTCACGGCACGGCCAAGATGACTTCCTGATCGTCCGCCAGCCTGACGGGACACGGGCACTTCTGCCGCGGTGGATGACGCTGCCCAGTGCCGGCGACGTGCCTACGCGCTCACCGCCCCGGCAGTTGCTGGGTTCGCTACTGGCGTTGCGACGCGAACTCGACGCTGTCCTATCTTCGTCGACCACTCCCCTGCCACACGGAGGCGTCGATGAAGCCTACCCAGCCGCGGGCGCGCCCGCCGGCGCAGACCGACCTGTTCGACATCGCTGCGGCGCCCGCGCGCCTGACGAGCCTGCAGCTGCATCGCGACGAACTCGTTCATCTGCTGAGTCAGCTGCTTTGGCAGGTGGTACGGCAGGTCGACGCCGATCAACTCCCGGAGAACCACGATGAGCAAGATCAGCCCTGAGCACCTGGCGCGCGGCGCCTACGTGTACGTGCGGCAGTCCACTGCCGATCAACTACGGAACAACCACGAGAGTCGCCGGCGTCAGTACGCATTGGCCGACCGTGCAAGGGCGCTGGGTTGGACTGAAGTGGTGGTGATCGACGACGATCTCGGCGTATCCGCCGGCGGCGTCGCCCGCCCCGGCTTCGAGCGGTTGCTGGCGGCAATCTGCAGCGGCCAGGTTGGCGCCGTCGTCTCCATCGAAGCCTCGCGCCTGGCTCGCAATGGTCGGGACTGGCACACGCTGCTGGAGTTCTGTGCCCTGGTCGGCAGCGTCATCGTCGATGAGGACGGCGTCTATGACCCGCGCAGTGTCAACGACCGGCTCCTGCTGGGGATGAAGGGCACGATGTCGGAGATGGAGTTGTCGCTGCTGCGGCAGCGATCAGTCGAGGCCCTGAAGCTCAAGGCGGCACGGGGCGATCTGCACACGACGGTGGCCATCGGCTTTTTGCGCAGCGAGGGCGACCGGATCGAACTCGATGCCGACCTGCGCATCCGCCAGGCGATCACCGCCGTGTTCGACCGATTCGCGATGGTTGGCAGCGTGCGCCAAGTACTTCTGTGGTTCCGGCAGGAGCGCATCGAGCTGCCGGCGGCGCTCTATGAGGATGGCCGTCGCAGCGTGGTCTGGCGGCTGCCGAGCTACAACACCGTCCTGCACATTCTGACCAACCCGGTGTATGCCGGGGCGTACGCGTTCGGCCGCACTGAGACCCGCGTTCGCATCGAAGCCGGCCGCAAGCACGTCGTGCGGGGGAATCGACGAGCCCGGGAACAATGGCAGGTCTTGATTCCTGAACACCACGCGGGCTACATTGACTGGCCTACCTTCGAACACAACCAGCACGTGATCGCCGACAACACCAACATGCGCGGCGGCATGGCCCGCGGCTCATTGCGCCGCGGCGAGGCCTTGCTGGCAGGATTGCTGCGATGCGGGCACTGTGGTCGCAAGCTGCACGTGGCCTATGGCGGCACTCATGGCACGGTGGCCCGCTACCATTGCAAGGGTGCTTCGATCAACCACGGCGCATCACCCGTCTGCATTTCCTTTGGCTCGCTGCGCGTGGACGAGGCCATTTCCCGCGAAGTCCTGAGCGTGCTCAAGCCTATCGGCATTCAGGCGGCGCTACACGCCATCGAGCAACGCGTCGACGATGGGCAGGCCAAGATCAGACAGCTCGAACTCGCGCTGGAGCAGGCTCGCTTCGAGGCCGCCCGCGCGCAGCGGCAATTCGATGCCGTGGACCCGGGCAATCGCCTAGTCGCTGCCGAGCTCGAGCGACGTTGGAACGAGCGACTTGCCGAGGCGGCGCAACGTGAGGCGCAGATCGAGGCGTCAAGATCTCAGGCCGCTACGGGCCTGACACCGCAGCAGCGCGAGGACCTTCTTGCGTTGGGCACCGACCTACCGCGTGCGTGGTCACATCCATCTGCCGGCAACGACGCACGCAAGCGCATCCTACGCTGCGTCGTCAGAGAGATCGTGGCGCGAGTGGCCGACGCGCGAATCGACCTGATCGTTCACTGGCATGGAGGCGACCATACCGAGTTGAGCGTGGTGAAGAACCGCACGGGTCAGCACCGCTGGAGCGCCGACGTCGAGGTCCGCTCGCTCGTCACTCAACTGGCCCGACAGCTCAACGACGGCGGCATCGCCGCACTGCTCAATCGCCTGGGATATCACACTGGCAGGGACCACACCTGGACCGAGACACGAGTGCGTTCGTTCCGATGCAGCAACGAGATCGAGGTCTACAAGGCCGGCGAACGGGAGGCGCGTGGCGAATTGACGTTGGAGCAGGCGGCCGACGCACTTTGCACCAGCAAGATGACCGTGCTGCGCATGATCAGCGCGGGCCAACTGGTGGCCACACAGGCCTGCAAGGGGGCACCCTGGGTCATCAAGGCCGTCGATGTTCAGCGGCCGGAGGTCCGCAAGGCGGTCGCCACCCCTGCAAATCGCCCGCTACCAGCAGATCCAAGACAAATTTCCCTTGAATTTCAATGACGTGGCGAGGTGAGCATCATGTCGCGAGCTCGGGGCCGCCCACCAGCACGACGTTGTGCGCGTCCTCGGTGAAGGCTGCGGTGGCCAGCGTCGTCACGAGCTTGCGATCCACCGGCGAGACCTCGAAGTCGAAGCCTGCGATGTCCCGATGAACAGGGAACCTCGCCGCATGCATCTGGTGGCTGACCGAGCGCATGGCCCGGTCGGTGCCTTCGGCCTGCAGCAGGTGCTCGATCAACCAGCGCGAGGACTCGATGCCGGCGTTGCCGCCTTGCTCGACCAGATCGGCCCAGGCGTCGGCCATGCCGTGCAGGCGCAGGGCCTTGAGCTCGACCGTCACGTCACGCTGCGTCATGGCCGACCTCCTGCGTGGCGTCGTCAGCAACGGTGGAGGCACCTTCGCCGCGCAGACTGTCGTAGCGCGCCGTATTCGCCAGCGGCGGCGTCGACACCTGCAACTGCGTCGCAGCCGACGGCGGCGCGGGCACGGCGTTGAGCCGCCCGAGCACGTTGACCACATGCTCCACGCTGACCTTGCCCGGTGGTCCGGTCTCCAGCGCCAACTCCACCGCCACCAACACCGCGTCCAGCCCGGCGCTGAGCACGATGGCCAGCACCTGCGCCATCACTCGGTCGCCCCCCGGGTTGCGCAGCAGCCCTCGGCGCAGCCGCTGCAGCGGCTCGGGCATGTCGGCGAACGGCGCGCCGTTGCGCAGCGCACCGGGCTTCCTCTGCAGCAGCGGGATGTAATGCTGCCAGTCGTAGCGCGTCTCGCCCGAGTTGCTCAGCCGGTCGTGGCGCGCGACGATCGCATCGTCGGCCACCACCACGACGCTGGCCGGATACAGCCGCGTGCTGACCATCTGCCCGTACAACTCGCACGGCACCGAGTAGCGGTTCCTGGCCACCGACACCAAGCAGGTGCTGGACACCCGCGCAGGCTTCTCGACATAGCCGTCGAACGCCACCGGCATGGGCATCAGATGCGGCCGTTCGTGCTCGAGCATCTCGGCCACGCTGAACTGCCCGTGCTCGGGGTGGCGGACTTCCTCCCACAAGGCGCGGCACCGATCGGCCAGCCAGGCATTGAGTGCGGTGAAGCTGCCGAACTTGACCTTGGCCGCGTCGATCCAGATGCGCCGGCGGCTGTCCTGCACGTTCTTCTCGACCACCCCCTTCTCCCAGCCACTGGCGACGTTGCAGAAGTCAGGGTCGACCAGGTAATGCGCGCACATGGTGGCGAAGCGTTCGTTGACGATGCGGCCCTTGCCCTTCTTGACCTTGTCGACCGCGGTCTTCATGTTGTCGTAGATGCCGCGCCGGGCCACGCCGCCGAGTGCGGCGAACGACCGCGTGTGGGCGTCGAACAGCATCTCGTGGCCCTGGCTCGGGTAGGCCACGAGCCAGAATGCGCGACTGGCGCACAGCTTCATGTGCGCGACCTGCACGCGGTAGTAGATGCCGCCCACCACGAGGCCTTCCTCGCTCCAGTCGAACTGGTAGGCCTCGCCGAGTTCGAAGGCCAGCGGGATGAAGGCGTTGGCCGTCACCCCCTGGCCTTCACCCTGGCGCCACGCCCGGATGAAGTCGGTCACGCGGGTATAGCCACCGTCGTAACCCGCCGCCTTGATCTCGCCGTACAGCGCCTTGGCCGTGCGCCGCTCGTGCTTGGGTCGTCGGGCGTCGGCCTTCAACGCCTGCGCCAGTGTGTCGTGGAATGCCGTGAGCTTGTTCGGCTGCTCGCCGCGCCGGTACTTCGGCGGGCCATCCACCTGCCCGTGCAGCCACTTCGCAACCGTGTTGCGCGACAGCCCCGTGGTGCGTGCAATCTCGCGCTCCGACTTCTTGCCCCGGCTGTGTAAACGCCGGATCCTGCCAATCATGTCCATGGTGATCACTCCTCTTCCTCTGCTGCACAAAAATGCAGCAGGGTAGGTCGAACACCTGGCTCAGTTTTGGGTCGGCACAACCCTCATAAGTGGCTCAGTTTTCGGTCGGCGGCAACACCTATGTTCCCTACGGCGTCGTGGGCCGCTAAGCCCCAGCCAGTCAACGAAACGCGATACCCCCACGCCCTTCCGGGCTTGACATCGCGTTCCTGCCGATTCCCTCACACAAGGAACGAACATGGAAACCAACTACGTCACTCGCGACAACTTCGGCATGTACGCCAACAACGGCTCGGGGCCAGGTCCTGCGCTGATGGGGGCCAACACGCTGCTGGGCAACGACGTCTACAACAAGGACGGCGAGGATCTGGGCGACATCAAGGAATTCATGATCGACATGGCCTCCGGCAAGGTCGCCTATGCGGTTCTGTCTTTCGGCGGCCTGCTGGGCGTGGGCGACAAGCTGTTCGCCGTGCCCTGGGCAGCTTTGGCACTGGACACCGTGAACAAGCGCTTCACGCTCAATGTGCTGAAGGAAGCCCTGAAGGACGCACCGGGCTTCGACAAGGACCGTTGGCCTTCGATGTCCGACCGCACC
>CAIWPS010000196.1 GCA_903914615.1 uncultured beta proteobacterium
CGCCGCAGGACGGGCGGCCCACGGCGGGGGTGAGAGGAGGAGTGTTGGCCGTGATCTCCGGCGCGAGGCCTTTAGTGGCGGCATTTCCCGGAGCGAATGTGAGTTGCGCAATTACTGAGTACCCTGACGCTGCTGCTTTGCGGCCTAACGTTCGAGCTAAGCGGGCGACGACGGCAGGACGCCAGACCCGGGCTGGCGAAAATGTACCGCGTACCGCCAGACCGGGCCTGGTGGCCTGCCGTTGGCGCTCCGCTTGAGCGAGGGGTTAGGCCGCACTGTCTGGACCCGAGACTAGTGTAGTGTTTGATTCTTGAGTGAACTTAAATGCATTACTTGTCTCCAATGCTCTACTTCGGTTTGCATTGGAGCGAGAAATTGCGAGTTGCCCCTGCGATTGATCTGACAGACGAGCAGAAAGGCGAGCTGGGAACGCTGGCTCGATCCAAGCGCACCAGTGTCCGACTGGCGCAGCGTGCGCAGATCGTGCTGCTGGCCGCGCAGGGCCTGCAGAACAAGGACATCGCAGAGCAGCTTGGCATCGGGCGCGTGCAAGTTGCGCGCTGGCGCGAACGCTTCCTGGAGGCCGGCCTGCCAGGCATTGAACGTGACTTGCCGCGCGGCGCGCCACCGGTGAAGGTGGACGTGGCAAAGTTGGTGGAACTGACTACGCAGAGCACGCCCGAAGCGGCCACGCACTGGAGCACGCGCAAGATGGCGGCGGTGCTGGAGGTCAGCCCCAGCACCGTGATGCGCCACTGGCAGGCCAACGGCCTGAAGCCGCATCTGGTGCGCGGCTTCAAGATCTCGCGCGACCCGAAATTCGTCGAAAAGCTCGAAGACATCGTGGGTCTGTACATGTCCCCGCCCGAGCATGCTCTGGTGCTGTGCTGCGACGAGAAGAGCCAGGTGCAGGCGCTGGACCGCACGCAGCCGGGGCTGCCGCTGAAGAAGGGCAGCGCCCAGACGATGACGCACGACTACAAGCGCCACGGGACCACCACGCTGTTCGCGGCGCTCAATGTGCTCAACGGACAAGTCATCGGCCAGTGCCAGCAGCGCCACACGCATGCCGAATGGCTGAAGTTCCTGCGCAAGATAGACCGCGAAACGCCCAAAGACAAGACGCTGCATCTGATTGCCGACAACTACGCCACCCACAAGCATCCGGTCGTGCAGGAATGGCTGGCCAAGCACCCGCGCTTCAACATGCACTTCACGCCGACGTCGGCGTCTTGGCTGAATATGGTCGAGCGCTTCTTCCGAGACATCACCGTCAATCGGCTGCGCCGCGGCGTGTTTACCAGCGTGCCCGAATTGGTCACTGCGATCAACGAGTACGTTGCCCATCACAACACCAAACCCAAGCCGTTCATCTGGACGAAAAGCGCCGCCGACATCTTGCAAAAGGTAATTCGGGCTAACTCGCGCTTAAGTTCCAAACAGAACGAAACACTACACTAGTGCGTAGAGGGCGAGCCCGAGGGACTGAAACGCCGTCGCCCACCCGACGAGCAAAGGCCCACGCGACGAGCAAAACCAGGACTGCTTAGCACATCGGATTGCGTGAGTAGCGGTACAGCCGGTGGATCAAGCAATAGCTAGGCAGTGTCCATGGAGCAATCGTGCCCTCGCCGCTCACGAAGCAGGAGCAAGCGCACCATAGCAAGCCTGCCAGGCCGGCCGGAATCAGAAGAGACCCCGCCGCGACAAGCGTGGGGGACAGGTGCATGCCACGGGCAATGAAGAACGGGATCAAGAACGCAACCACAGCTGGAAGCGCCAAAAAGGCCGCAAGTGCGCGATGAAACATATTTGATGGTGGCTAGCGAAGCATTTGGAGCGTAGCGCAAGTAGGCTGGACCACCTAGTCTTACTGTGTTAGTAAAATCAAGGCATTATGCGCACTTCTTCAAGCAAGAGGTGAACCTTGATGGAGGAACTTCGCGAGTTTGAGCGTTACCTGGGGCATCTGGGTGAGGGCTTGTCCCATGCCGACCGGAAGGCTGGGCTGCGGGGTTATTGCACCGGGCTGATGGCGCCGCTCAAG
>CAIWPS010000197.1 GCA_903914615.1 uncultured beta proteobacterium
AGGCCGGCATCTACACGATCGATCAGCAGCGCGCGATGGCCCTTCAGATGGCCTTCGGCCCGCAGGTCTTCGCCGAGCAGTCGGCCGCTCCCGGGACTCCCGCTGCGGCAGCCGCTGCCAAGCCGGCGGCCAAGGCCGAAACGCCGCAGGAAAAGGACCGGCGACTGATCCAAGAACGAAACCGTGGCCGTGCTGCCCGTGGCGTGAGCCGCGCTGGCCGTGGCCCGGGTCGCGATCCCGAGACGGGTCGCTTCGAGAAACCCGACCTGAGCAAGGGCCTCGCCGCCGCCTTCGAAGGCAAGAGCGACGAGGAGCTGTTCGGGGAGGACTGACACACGGGGGTCGGCTGTTTCGCCGGCCGCCACGGCTCAGCCCAGCTCGCTACTGGGTCAGAAAGCCAGACACTTTCGCTGCCCGTCTGGAGGCCGCGTGAACTGTTCGGCCCCTTTACACACTCACAGCGGAGTAAACGGACATGGCTGACTGGCCACGTTTAGCACAGACGACCATCAAGGATTATGGTCGCAACTACGAAAAGACCCTGATGCGCAACCAAGCCATCATGGCTTTGCTGCAAGACGCAGGTCGCATCTCGTTCAATCGCGGCGGCAACGGCTTCACCTGGAACGTCCAGAAGAAGCGCGCGATCCCCGTCGGCAACCGCGGCGACAAGCCGCTGGTGTTCGTGCCGGTCAACCGGTTCGAGCAGGCGTTCCTCGACTATCGCGGCTTCTGCATCACGGACGTGATGACGAAGCTCGAATACTTGAAGAACCGCGGCCGTGAAGCGCTCATCAACTACTACGCCGAGATGGGCAAGCTCCTTTACGAGGACCAAGGTCGTAACTTCCAGCAGCAAGCCTGGAACAACGGCAACGCCGCCAGCGCCCCGGACAGCTTCCACGGCCTGGAGTCGTTCACGTTCTACAACGGCAACTCGATCAACATCACCACCGGTGCGATCCGCGCGTTCAACGCGGGCGACGTGGCGATGGCGCCGAGCACGACCTACGGCGGCCTCGATACCGACCTGGGTATCTACGGCGGCAGCGTGACCGGCGTGTGGCCGAACAACTTCGTAGCCACGAACCAGGGCGACACCTACGACTTCTACTCGCCGATCCTCATCAACTACAACTCGACCTACTTCGGTGGGGCGGTGGCGGACTGGGCGCACCAGTGCGAGATGGCTCTGCGGTTCGGCATCTCGGCATCCATGAAGGACGCCAGCAAGGAAGGCATCCTCGATGTCATCCTGATGAACCCGGACCTGTGGCGCCAGCTCAAGGACTACTACTCGCCGGCGCAGCGGATCAACATCGAGAACACGAAGCTCCGCAAGCTCGGGTTCACCGACACGATCACGATCGACGGCGTGGAGTGCAAGGCCGAGTTCGGCGTTCCGGTCGGCACGGCCTACGGCTTCAACATCGACCAGATGGAATTCCGCTCGATGCAGAAGACGCTGATGGCCACAGAAGGGCCGGAGTATCACCAGGAGTCGCAGACCTACCGGGTGAACAACTCGCTCTTGGGCAACTTCCGCTTCACTTCGCCGAAGTATTTCGCGAAGTGGTTCAACTACACGGGGACCCCCTCGTAATCGGCCACATTGGCTGATTCTCAACTACACCACCAAATTCATTCGGAGATACACAGATGGGTGGCCAATGGGATTCCGGTGCAATGCCGGGGCGTGGGGAGACGTACTACTCGCCCACTCAGACCCCGGACACTTCCAGCTCGGGTGCCAACCTGTACGGCAACGAGCAGATCGGCAAGGAGCGCTGGTTCGACGACGTGAACCCGCTGACCGGCAACCTGCGCAGCAATGCCCAGGTCCGCTGCTTGCTGCTGCGGAACGACACGGGAACGACCGTGTACGCCTCGCAGTGCGTTCACATCGAACTCGGGACTTACCGCTCGAAGTTCGATCGGCTCAGCGACGTCACGGCCGAGGGCCTGGTCGGGATCGTGGACGAGTGGCTGCCATCGGGCGGCTGCGTGGCCAACGATTCCTGCTGGGTCGTGATCCAGGGTCCGACCCTGGCGCTCAC
>CAIWPS010000198.1 GCA_903914615.1 uncultured beta proteobacterium
GCGCAGGCCGCTTCCCTGGCAGGTTCGCAACGGCTGTTCGAATCGACCTACCAGAAGGGCTACGTGGCTCACGCCGCGCTCGAAACCCATGCCGCCCTGGCCCAGATGAAGGACGGCCGCATGACCGTCTGGGCCTCGACCCAGACGCCGTTTCCCACCCGCGACCGGATTGCCAAGGTGCTCGGGCTCGACGGCTCGAAGGTGCGTGTGATCACGCCGCTGTTGGGTGGCGGCTTCGGTGGCAAGAGCGCGGACGGCCAGGCCATCGAAGCGGCGCGCCTGGCCCAGATCACAGGCCAGCCCGTGCAGGTGGCCTGGACGCGAGAAGAAGAGTTCTTCAATGACACCTTCGACCCGGCATCGGTCGTCAAGATCGCATCGGCCATCGATGCCGGCGGCAGGATCACGCTTTGGGACTACGCGGTTTTTGCTGCTGGCGAGCGCGCCGCGACCGCCTCCTATGATCTGCCGAACGGGCGCATCCGTTCGGCCGGGCGCCCGTCCTACGGCGACCAAGCGGCGGGCACCAGCGTCCACCCCTTCGCTGTCGGATCGTGGCGCGGGCCGGGCGCGAACATGAACGTGTTTGCGATCGAATCGCAGATCGACCTGATGGCTACGGCCGCCGGCGCGGACCCGTTGGCGTTCCGCCTGCAAAACCTCAGCGACGCGCGCATGCGCCGGGTGCTGCAGGCGGTGGCCAGTGCGTTCGGCTGGACGCCTGCATCCAAGCCGCAATCGCGTGGTGCCGGCCGCGGCCACGGCTTGGCCTGCGTGATCGACGCGGGGAGCTATGTGGCGACGATGGCCGAAGTGCAAGTCGATCCTGCGACCGGAAAGATCACCGTGCTGCGCATCGTCTGCGCGCAGGACATGGGCGTCGTCGTCAACCCCGAAGGCGCCCGCATGCAGATCGAAGGCGGGCTGACGATGGGCCTGGGCTACACGCTAACCGAAGAGTTGCGGTTTCGTGGCGGCGAGATTCTCGACCGCAACTTCGATTCCTACGAGATCCCGCGCCTGGGCTCGGTGCCGCGCGTCGCCGCCATCCTGGTGAAGAACGACGAGCTGGCGCCGCAAGGCGGTGGCGAGCCGGCCATCACGACCACCGGTGCGGTGATCGCCAATGCGCTGTTCGACGCCACGGGTGTGCGGCTATTCAGATTGCCTCTGCTGCCCGAACGTGTGCTTCTTGCGCTCCAGGCAGACAAGCTCAAAGCAGGCACTTGACGATGAACACGCTGACCAAACTCGCACTCGGGCTCATCGGGCAATTCAAACCTTTGCCGCCTGTCGGTGACGCGACACCGTTGCGGGCGTTGCTTTCGCCGTCGCTCAGTGGCGGCATGCCGCTGATGTCGGCGCTATCCAGCCGGCAATCGCTGCGTGAGTTCGCGCCCGAGCCTTTGCCCGAACAGGTCTTGTCCGACCTGCTGTGGGCAGCTGGTGGCATCAACCGACACGAGGTCGACGGCCGTACCGCGCCGAGTGCGATGAACGCGCAGGAGGTGCTGCTGTACGTGGCGATGCCGCAGGGCCTCTTCCTCTATGAACCCAAGGCGCACGCCTTGCGCCTGATCGTGGCCAGCGACGTGCGGCGGGTGACGGGCAACCAGGACTTCGTCGACACCGCGCCACTGGACCTCGTCTTCGTTGCCGACCATGCGCGCATGAAACTCGTCCCGGCGGCCCA
>CAIWPS010000199.1 GCA_903914615.1 uncultured beta proteobacterium
CAAGGAAAAACCCAAGGCGCAGGGCCACGACGAGTCCGCATGGGCGCAGAACCGCCGCGCCGACATCGTCTACCCGCCGAAGTAGGACCCGGCGCGGCTCAGGCCGGCACCGGCTGCGTCGCCCAGGGCGGCGCTTCCGACTTGGTCGGGCCGGAGCCCGGGCTGGCCGGCAGGGCGGCGCCTGGCGCCCGTTCGTGCAGGCCACCCAGCGCCTCGATCAGCTCGGGCAGCAGCAGGCGCAGCTCGCCGGTGGTGATGGCGACGTCGGCATCGAAACCGTCGTCGTCGCCGTTCCCGCGCGCCGTGCCTTCCAGCACGACATCGAGCAGCTTGATCTTCTTCAGCGCCAGCACGTCGCTGAGGACGAAGGAGACCCGGCTGCGCCAGGTCAGCGCCAGCTGGCGCGGCACCTTGCCCTGGCGGATGTGCTCGCTGACCTCTGCGATGTCCAGGCCGTGGCGCGCGTAGCGCACGGCCGCCTTCTCGCTGTCGGGTTGCTCGAGGACGCATTCGCGGTCGATGGAAAAGCCGGGCGGCGGCTCGCGTTCGGCGAGCCAGGCCGACATCGCGCCGGCCGGCGCCAGCGCCGTCTGCAGCAGGCTCAGCTTCAGCCCGCCGCCCAGGTGCTGCACCAGCTGCGTCACCACGGCGTCGGCCTTCTTCGCGCTGGCCGCGCCGACCAGCGCCAGGCCGGCCTTGGTGTCGAGCCAGACCAGGGTCGTCGAACGCTTGGGGAAGGCGCGCGGCAGCAGTTCCTGCACCAGTTGTTCCTTCAGCTCCTTGGCCTGCTTGCCCTTGGGGCGGCGGCCGGTGGCCTGCTCGATGGCGGCCAGGCGTTCTTCGAGCTCGTCGCGCACGACGCCGCCGGGCACGGCCTTGGTCTCGGTGCACAGGCTGAGCACGATCTGGCCGCCGACGCTCTCGACGAGCGCGCCATGGGCCTTGCCGCGCGGCTCGACGAAGCCCGCCGACAGCGGCTGCGTGGCGCCGCAGGCGACGAAGCGGGCGCCGGCCAGGCCCTCGTCCAGCTGCGCCAGCGGCGGCGCTTCCCAATGGTCGATGCGGTAGACGAGCGCGTTCTTGAACATGGCGGGCCGGGGCAGGTGGGGCGCGGATTCTAGGGGGCGGCCGCCGTCGCGGCCCCGCGCGGCGCAGGATCAGGCCAGCGCGCGCCCGAGCAGGGCGCCGGCGGAGAGCAGCGCGGCGTACCAGAGCTCCAGCCTGAAGGTGCGGAACAGCACCTGGTTGAAGGCGGTGCCGCGCGGGCAGCGCAGGAAGCTGCGGTGCAGCTGCCAGGCCGTGGGCAGCAGCAGCACGGGCAGCAGCAAGGCCGGGGCGTGCGCCACCAGCGCCATCACCGGCAGCAGCGCGAAGGGCCCGAACAGCAGCGTGGCGTAGAGGCCGCGCGAAGCCGCGTCGCCGAAGGTGACGGCGAAGGTGCGGCGGCCGACCAGGCGGTCGTGGGCTATGTCGCGGTGGTTGTTGACGGCCAGCGCCGCCGCCGCCAGGCTGCCGATGGCCACGGCGGCCAGCAGGCTCACGGTGCCCACGCTGCCGGTGAGCACCCAGTCGGTGCCGGTGACGGCGACGAGGCCGAAGAAGACGAACACCGTGAGCTCGCCGTAGGGGCTGTAGGCGATGGGCCGCGGCCCGCCCATGTAGGCCAGCGCGGCGACCAGCGAGGTGCAGCCGATGGCCAGCACCGGCCACCCGCGATAGGCCACCAGCGCCAGCCCCAGCGCGGTGGCCACCGCGGCCGCCAGCACGATGCCCGCGCGCACCATGCGCACGCTGAGCCAGCCATTGGCGGTGGCGCGCGGCAGCCCGGTGCGGGTGCCGCTGCTGTCGCCGCCGCGCACGGTGTAGCCGACGTCGTTCTGCATGTTGGTGATGACCTGCATCAGCAGCGAGGCACCCAGCACGAGCAGGGCCGCCAGCCAGTCGATGGCGCCGGTGCGCTCGAAGCCCAGCGTGGCACCCACCAGCACCGGGCTCAGCGCCACCAGCAGGGTGCGCGGCCGCACGGCCACGGCCCAGGCCTGCAGCGAGCCGCTGCGCACGGACGGGGCGTTGTCGAGGGTGGCTCTGCGGACGGTCATGGGCGCGGCTTTCCTTTGCGGTACCGGAGGCTGTCGGCCGGACGGACCATTCTGATGACAGCGGCCCTGGCCGCCCCTTGCGCGAAGTCAAGCCGGTGCTGTCCGACCGCCGCGCGCGCACCGAAAGACTTACATTGTCCGCCCGCGCCCCGGTCGGGCGCCAGCCTGGGAAAAGCGCATGAACGAGACTGCAGCGGCGGCGAGCGCCGGCTTCGTGCACACCGTGAACCTCGCGGCCGAGGTCGGCCGCAGCGCCTTCTACGAGCGCGCCGCGGCGCAGCACCTGGCGCCGCTGTGGCGCGTGCTCGGCGGCCTCGTCACCGACACGCCGGTGACGCGCTGCCTGCCGGCGCTGTGGCGCTACGAAGACGTGCGGCCCTTCGTCATCGAGGCCTGCAGCCAGATCTCCACCGCCGAGGCCGAGCGCCGCGTGCTGGTGCTCGAGAACCCCGGCCTGCCCGGCGCCAGCCGCATCACCCAGAGCCTCTTCGCCGGCCTGCAGATCATCCTGCCGGGCGAGGTTGCGCCGGCGCACCGCCACGCGGCCTCGGCATTGCGCTTCATCATTGAAGGCCGCGACGCCTACACCGCGGTGAGCGGCGAACGCACGACGATGCAGCCGGGCGACTTCGTCATCACGCCTTCGATGGCCTGGCACGACCACGGCAACGTCGGCGACGGGCCGATGGTGTGGCTGGACGGGCTGGACATGCACATCGTCAATCTCCTGGGCGCCAGCTTCCGCGAGGGCTACCCCGGCCCGGTGCAGCCGCTGCACCGCCCCGAAGGCGCAGCGATGGCCGAGGCCGGCAGCAACCTGCTGCCGGTGGACCAGGACTACGGCAGCCTGAACTCGCCCATCTTCAACTACCCCTACGAGCGCACGCGCGAGGCGCTGGACCGGCTGTCGCGCTTCCGCGCCATCAACGCCTGGCACGGCCACAAGATGCGCTACGTGAACCCGGTCAATGGCGGCTGGGCGATGCCGACGCTGGCGACCTGGATGCAGCTGCTGCCCCAGGGCTTCGAGACGCGACCTTACCGGTCCACCGACGGCACGGTCTTCACGGTGGTCGAGGGGCACGGCAGCAGCCAGGTCGGCGACCGGCACTTCGAGTGGGGCCCGCACGACATCTTCGTCGTGCCGAGCTGGGTCACGGCGCGCCACAGCGGCCACAGCGATGCCGTGCTGTTCAGCTATTCCGACCGCGCGGTGCAGGACAAGCTGGACCTGTTCCGCGAGGAACAGCTGTGAGCGCCGGCCTGCACCAGCGCCGGCCGCTCGGGCGTTCAGGGCTGCAGGTGTCGCCGCTGGCCCTGGGCTGCAACGTCTTCGGCTGGACGGTCGACGAAGCCACCACCTTCTCGCTGCTCGACGCCTGGGTCGACGCCGGTGGCAACCTCATCGACACCGCCGACGTCTACTCGATCTGGGCGCCCGGGCACGTCGGCGGCGAGAGCGAGACGCTGATCGGCAGGTGGCTGGCGAAGGGCGGCAAGCGCGACCGCATCGTGCTGGCGACCAAGGTCGGCAAGCCGATGGGGCCGGCGTTGAAGGGGCTGAAGCCGGACTACATCCGCAGCGCCGTCGAGGCCTCGCTGAAGCGCTTGCAGACCGACCACATCGACCTCTACCAGTCGCACGACGACGACGCCGAAACGCCGCTGGCCGAGACGCTGGCGGTCTTCGGCGAGCTCATCCGGGCGGGCAAGGTGCGCGCCATCGGCGCGTCGAACTACAGCGCGGTGCGCCTGGAGGAAGCGCTGCGCACCAGCGCCGCGCAAGGGCTGCCGCGCTACGAGAGCCTGCAGCCGCTGTACAACCTCGTCGACCGCGCCGCCTACGAGGCCGAGCTGCAGGCGGTGTGCACGTCGCACGAGGTCGGGGTCATCAACTTCTACGGCCTCGCCGCCGGCTTCCTGACGGGCAAGTACCGCCGGCCCGAAGATGCCGACAAGAGCGCGCGCGGCAAGAACACCGTGGCGCGCTACCTGAACCGGCGCGGCCTGGCCGTGCTGGCCGCGCTGGACGAGGTCGCCGCGCGCTGCCGTGCCACGCCCGGGCAGGTGGCACTGGCCTGGCAGATGGTGCAGCCGGGCATCACCGCGCCCATCGCCAGTGCCACGACGCTGGCGCAAATGGCCGAACTGGTGGCCGCGGCGCAGCTGCAGCTGTTGCCCGAAGACTTCGCGCTGCTCGACCGCGCAAGCGCCTGAAGGCGGCCGCCGCAAGGCGTTTCCCCTGCCTTCGCAGCCACCTCAAGCGGCCCGCAACGCGCGGGCCGCCTTGCGTTTGCACGAGCGCAAATACCGCGTACGCCAGAGTTGACGGACCCCTGCTGTCAACGTAGAGTAACACCGCCATGTGTCCATCTATGTTGACACACATGCGTGAGGGAGATTGCATGGCATGCCCACGCCATGGAAAGCCCACGTGCGGGTTCAGCACGGGAACGTTGGTATGACTCACAAGGAGAGACACGATGGAAATTGATCCCAACAGGGTATGGCCGACCGGCCTGACCTTGGCGGAGGCCGAAGAGCTCCACCGGCATGTGATCGAGGGCACGCGCCTGTTCGGTTTCATCGCCGTGCTGGCGCACCTGCTGGCCTACATCTACACGCCCTGGCTGCACTGAGAGGCCCACGCTATGAACCAAGGAAAGATCTGGCTCGTGGTCAAGCCCACCGTCGGCCTGCCGCTGTTCCTGGGCGGGGTGACGGTGATCGCGCTGTCCGTGCATGCGGCCATCCTGACGCACACCGACTGGTACCCCGGCTACTACAACGGCGGCCAGAAGGCCAAGGCGGCCGCCGCCGCCGCGATGGCAGCTCCGGCACCGACGGCCGTGGCCGTGGTCACGCCGGCACCGGACGCTGCGGCTCCCGCGGCCAAGGCGGCACCGGCAAAGAAATAGCGGCGATCCCCGGATTCGCCACTTCGACAGGGCCGCGATCTTCGGATTGCGGCCCTGTCTGTTTGTGGGCGCCCGCAGGCGCCGTGCTCAGGTGGCGACGGTGCGGCCGACGCGGCTGATCAACGGCGCCATGGCCAGCAGCGTGGCCACCAGCATCGCGATCTCGATGCCGTAGACGACCGTGTAGCCGGTGGCGTGCGAGCCCAGCGCCGGCCCGAGCACGCCGCGTTCGGCCCAGCCCGCAACGACGTCGCGGATGATGCCGCCCAGCGCCACCGCGGTGCCCGCGGCCGAGGCCTGCACGGCGCCCCAGGCGCCCAGCGCCAGCCCGGCCTGGTTGGGCGGGGCCAGGTTCATCGTGGCGGTGAGCGTGCCGTGGCCGAAGAGGCCGCCGCCGAAACCGATGAGCAGGGTGCCGAAGCCGAACAGCAGCGGCGAATCCATCGGTGCCGCGGCGATCACCATCATGAAGGCCGGCATGCCCACGAGCGCGCCGCAGCAGGCCATGCGGAAGGGGTCGGCGCCGCGGCTGAGCACCTTGGACGCGAGCGCGAAGCCCATCAGCCCGCCGATGGCCAGAGTCGCCGTGAGCTTGGTGGTGGCGCCGACGCTGAGGTTCAGCACCTGGCCGCCATAGGGTTCCAGCAGCACGTCCTCCATGCTGAAGGCCATCGTGCCCAGGCCCACGGCGACGAGGCGGCGCACGGCGCTGCCACCGTGCGTGAAGGTGGTCCAGGCTTCGCGGAAGGTCTGTTCGCGCGGCTTCGCTGCGGCGGCCGCGGCGCGGCTGCGGTTGCGGGTTTCCTGCTTCCACAGTGCCACGGTGTTGAGGACGACGGTGGCCAGCGCCGCGCCCTGGACGACCTGGATCAGCCGGCCGGCGGTGAAGTCCACCAGCACGGCGCCGAAGATCAGCGTGCTGACGACCATGCCCAGCAGCAGCATCACGTACATCAGGCCCACGACCTTGGGCTGCGACTCGACCGGTGCGAGGTCGGTGGCCAGCGCCAGGCCCACCGTCTGGACCGTGTGCAGCCCGGCGCCGACGAGCAGGAAGGCCACGCCGGCACCGAGCTGGCCCACCCACACCGGCACGGCGATCTGGTTGGCCTGGCCGCCGCTGGACAGCACCAGCAACGCAAAAGGCATGATGGCCAGCCCGCCGAACTGCACCAGCGTGCCGCGCCAGATGAAGGGCACGCGGCGCCAGCCCAGCGCCGAGGCGTGGGTGTCGGAGCGGAAGCCGATGACGGCGCGGAACGGCGCGTAGATCAGCGGCAGCGAGATCATCACCGCCACCAGCGACGCCGGCACGCCCAGCTCGACGATCATGACGCGGTTGAGCGTGCCGATCAGCAGCACCAGCGCCATGCCCACCGAGACCTGGAACAGCGACAGGCGCAGCAGCCGCGACAGCGGCAGGTCGGGTGTCGCGGCGTCGGCGAAGGGCAGGAAGCGCGGGCCCAGTTGAGCCCAGGTGCGCATCAGTTTCAGGCTGACCGGGTTCATGCTGCGCAAGGGCCCGCCGTGGCGGGCCCTTCCTTCAAGGCTGCTGGGTAGCGGGGGCGTCGGCCGATGCCACCGGCGTGGCGGCCGGGTCCGCGGGCGCGGCCAGGGCCGGGTAGTCCTTGGCCATCGGCGCGCCGTACAGCGGCTTGTTGATGCCGTTGTGGCAGGTGTTGCAGTAGACCTTGGCGACGTCACCCGTCGAGCCCAGGCGCTCGGGCGGGAAGGTGCTGGTCAGCGGCACCAGGTACTCGTTGTTCAGGGCGCGCACCATGCGGATGCCGTACCACGCCGTGACGCGCTGGGGCGAGCTGCCGTCCCAGGTCGCGAAGTTGCGCGTGTTGTGGCAGAAGGTGCAGTTCACGCCCAGCGAGTTGGACATGTGGATCATCAGCCCGTAGGTCTTCTCGGTGTGCTGCGTGGACTGCAGCTTGCCGGTGGTGGCCATCAGCCCGGCGGCGCGGATGTCCTCGTCGCCGAGCAGGTACGGCGAGAAGGGGTCGTAGGGCAGCGAGGACAGGCCGACGATGTGCGCCGGCTTGTTCTGCAGCGCGTTGTCGCCGCTGACGCCGCCCCGGTCGGGCCGCGGCGGTGGCGCGAACCACACGTTGGCCGGAATGTTCTGGCCGCGGTGGCAGGTGTAGCAGGTGACGCCGGTGGCGGCGACGTGGGTCTTCCAGTCGGCGTTGATGGCGCGCGTCATCTGCAGCATGCGCCGCGCCACGACCTTGGTGTACTTGCTGTCCTCGGCCAGGTTCTGCGTGTTGTGGCAGTAGGCACAGCCCTGTTCGGGCGCGACCCAGGCCGTGAGCGAGAGCATGGTGCGCGTGAACTCGCCCACGCTGACGTCGCCCAGCACCTTCACGTTCTGGTAGATGGCGCCGGCCTTCGGGCCTTCCTGCGCCGCAGCGGCCAGCGGCTCGGGTGCCTGGTTGGCGTCGGCCTTGGCTTCGTTGATGCGCGGGTTGCTCACCTGCACCATGCCCGTGCCGTGCCAGCCGTTCTGCACCGTGTCGGGCCGTGGCCGTTCGCAGCCCGCCAGCAGCGCGGCGGCCGCCAGCATGAGCAGCAGGGGCGCTCGTGCGACCTTCATCATGGCTTGGCTCCCTGCAGCGTGCTCGGGTCGACGACGTCGGGGTGCAGCACCGGGTAGCCTGGCACCACATGGTGCTTCACCGACCACAGGTACCAGTTGTCCACCGCCGTGCCCGAGAGCAGGATGCCCAGGCCGCCGACCAGCGGGCACAGCACGGCGAACCACCAGGCCCAGCGATGGATGGCTTCGGTGGTCGTGTTCCAGCCCATGGTCCAGCGCCAGAACAGCGCCGCGCGTTCGCTGGCGGTGCCGCGGTCGGTGATCTGTTCGAGTTCACGCTCGCCGCCGTAGCGGCTGACGCCGAGGATGGTGCCGGCGTGCATGGCGAAGAGCAGCGTCGAGCCGTAGAGGAAGGCGATCGACAGCGCGTGGAAGGGACAGTAGAAGAGGTTGCCGTAGCGGATGGAGAAGGCCGCCGTCCAGTCCAGGTGCGGGAAGATGCCGAAGGGCACGGCCTCGCTCCAGGAACCCATCACGACGGGTCGGATGAAGCCCAGCACCAGGTAGAGCCAGATCGCTGCCGCGAAAGCCCAGGCGGTGTGGGTGCCCATGCCGAGTGCCCTGGCGCGGCGGTAGGTGCGCGCCCACCACAGCAGCATCGACGTGGTGAGGAAGAAGCCGGCCATCAGCCACCAGCCGCCGTCGTTCAGCGGCGGGAAATGCAGGCCGTACTTGGGCGGCGGCGGCTCCAGCGCCAGCCAGGGCAGCTGGCGCAGGAACTGCACCGGGTCCCAGTTCACCGAGGCCCACATGTTCAGGCCGATGATCTCGAAGGCCACGAGGCCGAAGACGATCGATGCCAGGCCCAGGAAGCCGAGGTAGAAAGGCCCGATCTGCGCGTCGCCGAAGCGGCCGAACAGGTGCACGAAGAAGGGCTTGCCTTCGCGGGTCCAGGTGCCGCGGGTGGCCGGCGGGCCCATGTGGGCGGGGCCGTGCACCTGCACGCGGGTGAAGATGTTCTGATACTCCATCAGGGGCTCCTAATGCCTTGTCAGCGCCAGATCGGCAGGTCGGACCACCAGCTCCACCACTCGGGCCAGCCGTGGGTCCAGAACGGGCCGCTGATGACGATGCAGATGGCGCTGAACACCGAGGCCGAGACGGCCAGGAACAGACCGAGCCGGTGGATGCCCAGGGCGCCTATCGAGTAGCCGATGAAGTCGCGGAAGTAGGCGTTCTCGTGCTCGGCGGTCTTCACCGTCTCGCCCTCGGGCGGGTTGCTCGCCGACAGGATCAGCGAGCCGTGCAGCGACAGCGCCAGGGTGGTGGTGAAGAACAGCGACACCGCGATCATGTGGGCCGGGTTGTAGTGGAAGTGCAGGTACTGGTAGCCGACGTTGGACACCCAGTCCAGGTGGCTGTAGATGCCATAGGGGAAGCCGTGTCCCCAGGCGCCCATCAGCAGCGGCCGGAAGACCTGCAGCGTGACATAGGCCAGGATGGCGGCGCCGAAGGCGAAGGGCACGTGAAACCCCATGCCGAGCTTGCGGCAGATCTCGACTTCGCGCAGCGCCCAGGAGCAGAAGGCCCCGATGGCGCAGATGGTGATGACCTGCCAGAGGCCGCCTTCGGCCATCGGTGCGATGCCCAGGCCGACGCTCAGATCGGGCGGCGCGATGTTGATCTGCCACAGGTTCCAGGTCGGCCCCATGGCGGCGCCCCAGATGATGAGGGCCGTTCCGAGGAAGGCGAAGAACAGTGTCGTGACACCGAAGAAGCCGACGTAGAACGGGCCGACCCAGAAGTCGAACAGGTCACCGCCGATCAGCGTGCCTCCGCGCACCCGGTATTTCTTTTCGAAGCTCAGCATGGCCATCGCCGGATCTCCTGAAATTGCTCACCCATCGCCCACGCGGCATCCGCAGCCGTGGGGGCGGACGGAAGGAAGCCCCTTGCAGGGAAGCTTCCGACCGTCGCTCGCTTGAAGCGTCTAACTACTTCTGTGCCGGCGCCATGGCGACCGGCTTGGCCTTGCCGCCCTCGATCCAGCTGTACTTGTTGGTGCTCAACAAGATGAAGTGGATGAGCAGCGCCAGGGCGAACAGAAAAACTGCCACCGCGACGAGGACACGACGCGGATCGAAGAGCAGCCAAATTCTCCACATGTTTCAAATCTCCTTGTGATGAGGTTTCAGCCTCAGAGCCAGGGACGCCACACCCAGACGAGGATGTGGGCCACGACAGCAACCGCCGTGAAGCCGATGAAGCCGCTCATGAACAAGCCATGAAACTCCCTCGCTTCCTGTTCGGTCAGTCCCGACAACGAGCCATTTCTTTCGTTAGCCATAACTTGGGTTCCTCCAAGTGGTCACCGCGCAAACCCCGCGCGGCCGGGAACGCCGCCGTGGCCCATCCACGGCAAGAGCGCACGCCCGGGGTTGCCGGGCGATCTTGTTGATCAGTCGGTCAATGCAATCGCGATCGTCGAACGTGCCGCCGCGGCGGCCTCCGAGAACAGCGAGACGCGGGCCATGCCCGAGTCCTCGCCCGACTTCGATTTCGGCAGCGCCCTGTCCCCCAGCGTGATGGCCAGGAAGATCGGGAAGCTGAGCCAGAACAACCACTGGAAGGTGCGCTCTTCGTCCCGCCGACGTTGTCGCCCCGGAGCCTTTTGCAGCCTGAAGGAAGCAGCCATGTTGTCGTCTCCTGCGGTGGCGTTCATGCCGGTTGGGTCTGTCGTGGTGCCGTGCGCTGCGGGCCCAGGTGGGCCACCGTGACGCGGGTGTCGCCGGCCTGGCGGGCCGCGCTCTCGGCGGCGTCGCGCAGGCGCTTGGCAGCCGAGATGCGCACCAGCACGGGCTGCGCCTCGACCTCCTGCTCGAGAAGTTCCTGCGCCTCGTCGTCCCAGGGCAGCGCGGCATGCACGCGCGAGGGCGTGGCTTCGACCTTGTCGAGCTCGGTGCCCAGCGGCAGGATGTGGAAGAGGGCGTCGAAGAGGGCGTTGCAGAACTCCTGCACCACGTAGGTCGCGCCGGCGTAGCCCATGAAGGGCGTGCCGGTGGCGCGGCGGATCACCGCGCCAGGGAAGGACGAGGGGATGTAGGCCGGCTTCATGCCATGCCCGCCGCCGCATTCGGCCAGGTACATGCGTTCGTTGAAGCTGCCGAACATCACCAGCGGCGTCTTCTCGTGCACCAGCTTGCGCACGGCCTCGTTGTCGGTCTTGCCGCCGGCGATGCGCGGAATCGCGAAGTTGCAGGGCAGGCCGAGTTCGTCTTCGAGGAAGTGGCGCAGGCCGCGGGTGTAGGTCTCGTTGGCCACCACGGCGAAATTCGCGGTGCCGAAGAAGTCCTGCGTCACCGAACGCCACAGGTCCCAGATCGGCTTGATCGTGGTGTGCTTCTCGCGCTCGATGAAGGGTTCCGGGTCCAGGCCCGTCAGCCGGCCGAGCTCGCGCAGGAAGGCGGTGGTGCTGTGCAGGCCGATGGGCGCCTGCAGGAAGGGCCGCTCGAGCGCCTCGCACAGCATGCGGCCGAATTCGCGGTACATGCAGATGTTCACGTCGGCCTCGACCAGCCGCGAGACATCGGCGACATGGCTGCCCAGCGGGAACACCATGTTGACGTCGCAGCCGATGCCCTGCACCAGCCGGCGGATCTCCGCCAGGTCCGAAGGGCCGTTGAACATGCCGTAGCTGGGGCCGATGATGTTGACGCGCGGCCGCTCGTCATCCTTGCGTACCCGGGCCGGCACCTTGCGCAGCCCGTACTGTTGCCACAGCCAGTAGATGGCGCGGTTGGCGGTCTGCCACTGGTCTTCGTCGATGGTGCGCGGCAGGAAGCGCTGGATCGTCGTGCCCTCGGGCGTGACGCCGCCGCCGATCATCTCGGCGATCGAGCCCGTCACCACCACGCTGGGCAGGTCGGGGTCGAGCGCGGCGTGGGCGCGCTTCATCGCGCCTTCGGTACCTTCGCGGCCGAGCTGCTCTTCGGCCAGACCCGTGACCACGATGGGCAGTTCGTGCGGCGGCAGCGCGTCGGTGTAGTGCAGGACGCTGGTGACGGGCAGGTTCTCGCAGCCCACCGGGCCGTCGATGATCACCTGCAGGCCCTTGATGGCGGTGAAGACGTACACGGCGCCCCAGTAGCCGCCGGCACGGTCATGGTCCAGGATCAAGGCCATCAGATCATCTCCTCGGCCTTGCGCTTCTTCATCAGCTTGATGACCTGGCGGCGCGTGTCGGCGCGGAACTCGGGCCGGTCCTGCGGCAGGCCCTCCCACACGCCGGCCTTGTCGCCCATGCCGGTGCCGCCGAAGAAGGCGCTCATGGTGTCGAAGCGCGCCTTGTTGGCGATGGCCGCATTGACGACCGTGGCCAGCGAACCGGCGCCGGCCGGGCCCATCAGCGGGCGCGCGGAGATCAGGTTGGTGAAGTACAGCGCGGGGATGCAGGCTTCCTTGGCCGCCTGCACCACCGGCGTCGTGCCGATGGCGAGGTCGGGCTTGAACTCGCGCATCGCCGCCAGGTCCTGCTCCAGCGAAGCGCGGTACTGCACGTGCACGCCGCGGGATTCGAGCCATTGCCGGTCGGCATCGCTCCACGCCGTGCGCGGGCACGCGGTGCCGACGTAGCGCAGGTCGGCGCCGCTTTCCACCAGCAGCCGCGCCACCAGCAATTCCGAGCCCTCGTAGCCCGACATCGTGATGCGGCCCTGGATCGGCATGCGCGCCAGCGCGCCCTTGATCGCCGGCAGCATGCGGTTCTTCACCGCGTCGATCTGCGCCTGGCCCACGTTGGCCGCGTTGCCGATGGCCTGCAGCCAGGCCTCGGTGCCGTCGTGGCCCACGGGCGCCGAGCCGACGACGGTGCGGCCCGCGGTTTCGAACTCGCGGATGCTGGCGGTGTAGAAGGGGTGGATGGCGGCAACCACCTGGCTGTCGAGCGCGGCATACAGCTCGCGCCATTCGCGCGTCGGCACCACCGGGCCGGCGGCCAGGCCCATCGGTTCGAGCATGGCGCCGATGACCATCGGGTCGGCCGGGAACATCTCGCCGATCAGCGTCACCGTGGGCTTGCCGGCGCGGCCGTTGCGCGGCGCGGCCACGGGGCCGGCCTCGGCTTCGGTGCGGGCGTAGCGCAGCATCGCGCCGGCCAGCACGTCCTTGGCCTCGGCATGCGTGGGCACGCCGAAGCCCGGCACGTCGATGCCGATGATGCGCACGCCGTTGATTTCCTTGGGCAGCAGCTGCAGCGGCACGCCGCTGGCCGTCGGCACGCACAGGTTGATGATGACGATGGCGTCGTACTTCGCTGAGTCGGCCTGCGCGTAGACGGCCTCGCGGATGTCCTCGAACAGCTTGCCGGTGACCAGCGATTCGCTGTTGAAGGGCACGTAGCCGACGCTGCGCTTGGCGCCGTAGAAATGCGAGGTGAAGGTCAGGCCGTAGACGCAGCAGGCCGAGCCGCTGAGGATGGTCATCGTGCGCCGCATGCGCAGGCCCACGCGCAGCGAACCGAAGGCCGGGCACATGCTCTGCGGCTGGTCGTGCGGGCCCTTGGGGTAGTCGGCGGCGTACTGCTGCAGCAGCTCGCTCTTGCCGGCCGACTTCGCGGCGGCGAGCATCTGCGCCTTGCCGGAATGGCAGCCGGCGCCGTCGCCTTGCAGCGCCGCGGGGTTGGGTACGACGGGCATGTCCATGGCGTCAGGCCGCGTCGTAGATCACTTCCAGGGTCGGCTTGACCAGCTCGGTCTTGCCGACCATGTCGAACAGCGTCGCCGGCTCCATCTTGAAGTCGCGGCCGGTCACCTCGGCCGAGAACAGGCCCAGCAGCTGGTCCTGGGTCTGCGGCTTCGGCCGCATCGGCGGCGCCTCGCCGACATTCGTCGCCAGGGTCTCGAAGAGGCTGGCCCACTGCGTGCCCGGGCGGCCGATGATTTCGTAGCTGGCGCTCTTGCGGCGGATGTCCTCGTGCGCCGGGATGGCCGCGAGCACGGGGATGCCGGCGTTCTTCGCGAAGGCCGCGGCCTCGCCGGTGCCGTCGTCCTTGTTGATCACCATGCCGGCGACGCCGACATTGCCGCCGAGCTTGCGGAAATACTCCACCGCGCTGCAGACGTTGTTGGCAACGTACAGGCTCTGCAGGTCGTTGCTGCCGACGACGATGACCTTCTGGCACATGTCGCGCGCGATCGGCAGGCCGAAGCCGCCGCAGACCACGTCGCCGAGGAAGTCGAGCAGCACGTAGTCGAAGCCCCAGTCGTGGAAGCCCAGCTTTTCCAGCGTCTCGAAGCCGTGGATGATGCCGCGGCCACCGCAGCCGCGGCCGACCTCCGGGCCGCCGAGCTCCATCGCATAGACGCCGTCGCGCTTGAAGCAGACGTCGCCGATCTGCACCGCCTCGCCGGCCAGCTTCTTCTTGCTGCTGGTCTCGATGATGGTCGGGCACGCCTTGCCGCCGAAGAGCAGGCTGGTGGTGTCGCTCTTGGGGTCGCAGCCGATCAGCAGCACCTTCTTGCCCTGCTGGGCCATCATGTAGCTGAGGTTGGCCAGCGTGAAGCTCTTGCCGATGCCGCCCTTGCCGTAGATGGCGATGATCTGCGTCGCCTTGGTGGCCGGCGAGGTGGAGACCGGATCGGGTTCGATCGCGGCTTCGGCCTTCAGCCGCTCGTCGCGCATGAAGATGACGGGGGCGCCCGTGGTGGTACCTGCGGAACTCATTGGCAACTTCTCCAGTCGAGCACCATCTTCAGACAGTGGCTGTCTTCGAAGGCAGTGCGGTAGGCCTCGGGGGCGCAGGTGGCGTCCACGTGGTGGGTGATGAGGTCGTTCAGCGGCAGCAGGCCGGACTCGACGATCTGCTGCACGGCCAGCATGTCGGGGCGCTTCCACTCCGCGGCGGCGCGGATCTGCGCCTCGCGCATGAAGGCGGGGGCGAAGCTGAAGGCCAGCTTCTCGCTGTAGAAGCCGGCGAGCACGATCTCGCCGCCGGGCGCCAGGCGCTGCACCAGCGTGTCGAGGATCTGCGAGTCGCCGCTGACGTCGTAGATGGCGCGGTAGTCGCGGCGCGGGTCGTCTTCCGGGCGCAGCACCTGGTAGCCACTGGCGCCTTCGGCGCGCACCGGGTTGAGTTCCCACACCGTCGGCGCGGGGTAGCCGCCCAGCACCGTCATCAGCGCCAGCAGGCGGCCCAGCATGCCGTGGCCGACGATGAGGTCGGGCGGCACCGGGTGTTCGCGCTGGCCGGCGCTGGCCACGGCGTGGTAGGCGGTGGCGGCCAGGGCCATCAGCACGGCGCCCTCGCCCTGCTGTTCCGACAGCGCGAAGACGCGCGACTCGGGCACCACAAGCCTGGACGCGGCACCGCCGAACAGGCCGCGCACTTCGCCGAAGCAGCGCGCGCCAGGGACGAAGACACGCTGGCCGACGGCCATCGCGGTCTGCGGCCCTGCGGCGACGACACGGCCGACCGATTCGTAGCCCGGCACCAGCGGGTAGCCCATGCCGGGGAATTCGGGCATGCGGCCGTTCCACAGCAGCTTCTCGGTGCCGGTGCTGATGCCGCTCCATTCGATCGCGAC
>CAIWPS010000200.1 GCA_903914615.1 uncultured beta proteobacterium
ATCGAACACTTCAGCCAGTTCTGCGCAGACGCTACGGAGGCAGGCGTCGAGATCGACTTCCGGCAGGGGCTCGACGCACGGCTGCTCACCGACGAGCACGCCGCCATCATCGCGCGGTCGAAGTTCTCTCGGCGCATCCACTTGTCATTCGACAACCTCGCAGAAGCCGAGGCGATAACCGAGGCCGTCACTACCATGCGGGCGGCTGGCATCCATCCGTCGCGGCTCACGTTCTACGTGCTCACCGGATTCAACTCGACATTCGAGAACGACATGGAGCGCGTCGACATCCTGCGCGCGCTGGGCTGCGACCCATTCGTGATGCCTTACAACCGCAACACCGACTGGACGCTTCGCCGCTTCGCCCGCTGGGTCAATAACAAGGTCGCCTTCAAGGCGATGACCTGGGAGCAGTTCAAGGTGGCGAGGGTCTAATGGGTGACTTCGACTCCACCGACGAGCTGATCGCCACGGCGGCCCGGCTGCGCGACATCGCGGGCGCGGTGGGCAGCTTCGCTCCCGAGTGCGCCGACGAGGCCGCGGGCGAATCCTGCGACGCCGACCCGCTCGTATACGAGGCCGCCCACACGGCCGTGCTGGCCGAGACGTGGCGCGACCGCTACAGGTGGGCGGCGCACGAGGGCGTGTGGCGATTCTGGGACGGGCGCGTCTGGCATCAGACTCCCGAGGCCGTCGTCGTGGCGGCCGCGCAGAAGGTGCTGAGGCGCCACTACGCCTACTGCCTCGCCCAGGACTGCCGGGACGCCGAATACAAGCGCCTGAAGGCCCTGCACGCGGCCTCGTGCCGGTACCAGAGCGTGTCGGCCGGCCTGGCATTCCTCAAGGGCGAGCGCGGCTTTCATACCGAGTTCGCCCAGTGGGACGCCAGCCCCTACGCGCTCAACTGCGCGGACGGCATGGTGGACCTGCGCACCGGTGCGTTCACGGCACACGACCCGAAGCTGATGTGCACGCGCCTGTGCCGCTGGGAGTACTCGGACGAGCACACGACTGGCGCTTGGGAGCGTCACCTCGAGCGCTGCCTGCCGGAGCCCGATGTGCGTCGCCAGGTGCAACGCGACCTCGGCCGCGCGCTGGTCGACGCCGTGCTGGAGGAGTCGCTGCCGATCTGGTTCGGCTCAGGCGCCAACGGCAAGTCAACCACGCAGAGCGCCCTACTGCACGGCCTCGACGGCTACGGCAAGAAGGCCGTCAAGGACCTGTTGGTCGCGAGCAAGTTCGAGCACCACCCCACCGAGATCGCCGACCTGGCCGGCGCCCGCATGGTCTTCTGCGAGGAGATCGAGGACGGCCGCAAGCTCGACGAGTCGCTGGTTAAGGACCTCACTGGAGGCGGTCGCAAGAAGGCGCGATTCATGCGGCAGGATAACTTCGAGTTCGAGCAGACCTTCTCCATCTTTTTGCTCGTCAACCATCGCCCCGCCATCACCGGCACCGATACCGGCATCTGGCGGCGCATCCGACTGGTGCCGTGGACGGTCTCGATTCCGCCCGCCCAGCAACGCCCCCAGGACGAGATGGTGAGCGAGCTGGTGGCCGATGGCTCGTGGATTCTGCGCTGGCTAGTGGCCGGATTTGCGGACTGGCAGGCAGACCACCACTGGGTCGCCGATGAGGTCAAGGTCGCCACCGATCTATACCGCTCCGAGTCCGACAGACTGGGCGGTTTTATGCAAACGTGCTGCGACGTCAAGCCCTTCGCCGAGGTCTCTGCGGCCGACCTGCACGCCGCCCATGTGTCGTGGTGTATCGAGGAAGGAGAGGCCTCAATGAACAAGACAGCGTTCGGAAAAGAGCTACGAAACCGCGGTTTCACGGCGCGAAAGGGGGCGGGCGGCGAACGCCTCTGGACCGGGATTAGCCTCAAAATGGC
>CAIWPS010000201.1 GCA_903914615.1 uncultured beta proteobacterium
AAGCCAGACGCATGCCAGATTGCTGGGCTCAGAGAAAAACTCTCAGGCTCTCAGGCCGCGGGCCCTTCGCCTTCCAGGGCCGCAGCCACGTTGGGCACGATGTTCTCGGTGCCCAGGATGAGCTCGAAGCCGGTGCTGCGCATCAGCGAGAGCGGTTGCTCGTTGACATTGGCCAGCACCAGCGCCACGCCCATCTTCTGCAGCGTGCGGTGCATCTGCTGCAGGGCGTCCAGGCCCGAGCTGTCCATCAGCACCAGGCGCTGCATCTCCAGCACCACGGCGCGGGTGCCGGAGGGCAGCTGCTCGGGAAGCGCCTCGATCTTGCCGACGGCGCCGAAGAACAGCGAGCCGTAGAGCTCGAAGGCGTGGACGCCGGGCGGCAGCTCCGAGCCCGCCGCCGGCACGTGCGGCTTGACGCTGAACAGCGTGCCCATGCGCCAGATGAAGAAGACGCAGGACAGCACCAGCCCCACCTCCACCGCCACCGTGAGGTCGAAGACGATGGTCAGGAAGAAGGTGCCGACCATCAGCACGCGGTAGCCGCCCGAGAACTGCGACAGGCGCGTGAACTGGTGGCCTTCGAACATGTTCCAGGCCACGAACATCAGGATGCCGGCCAGCGCCGCCAGCGGCACCAGCGAGGCCAGCGGCGCCGCCGCGAGCAGGATGCCGAAGAGGGTGATCGAATGGATGATCCCCGACACCGGGCTGTAGGCGCCGGCGCGCACATTGGTGACGGTGCGCGCGATGGTGCCGGTGGCCGGGATGCCGCCGAAGAAGGGCGTGACCATGTTGGCGATGCCCTGCGCCATCAGCTCCTGGTTGGAGTCGTGGCGCTTGAAGTCGCCCATGCTGTCGGCCACGCGCGCGCACAGCAGCGACTCGATGGCGCCGAGCAGCGCGATGGTGATGATGGGGATGGTCAGCTGCTGCGCGCTGGCCCAGGACAGCGGCGGCAGGTCGATGCGGGGCAGCCCGCGCGGCAGTTCGCCGAAGCGCGAGCCGATGGTCTCCACCGGCAGCCTGAACCACCAGGCCACCAGCGTCAGCGTGACCAGCGCCACGATGGGCGCCGGCAGCCGCGCCGCCAGGCGCAGCGGCAACAGCGACAGCAGGCGCCCGGGCAGCACCTTGCCGGGCACGAACAGCCGCGGCCAGAAGGCCAGGCCGGCGACGCAGGTGGCGCCGATGGCGAAGGCGTAGGCATTGAAGCTGCCGATGTGCCCGCTCAGGGTGCCGATCTGGGCAAAGAACTCGCCGGGCATCTTCTGGATGGCCAGGCCGAAGAGGTCGCGCAGCTGCGACAGGGCGATCAGCACCGCAATGCCGTTGGTGAAGCCGATGACGATGGACACCGGGATGTAGCGGATCAGCACGCCCAGCTTGAACAGCCCCAGCACGAACATCAGCGCCCCGGCCAGCACGGTGGCCACCAGCAGGTTGGTGAAGCCGTAGCGCTCGATGATGCCGTAGACGATGACGATGAAGGCACCGGCCGGGCCGCCGATCTGCACCTGCGAGCCGCCCAGGGCGCTGATCAGGAAGCCGGCCACGACGGCGGTAATCAGCCCCTGTTCGGGCTTGACGCCCGAGGCGATGCCGAAGGCCAGCGCCAGCGGCAACGCCACGATGCCCACCGTGATGCCCGAACCCAGGTCGGTCAAGAAGCGCTGGCGGTTGTAGTCGCGCAGCGAGTCAAGGATGCGGGGGTGGAAGCGGTGGAGCTGTGAGCTCAGCATGAGGTCTCCGATAGCGTGGCACGGGGGCGAAGCGACGCTGGGTCGGAGGGCCGCAGTGATGCAGCCGGGCGATGAACCGGCGCCTGCGCGAGGGCAGCAGGGCGCGGGATTCAGGCAGGGGTCTCGGCGACATCGACCGCCGATTGTCGCAAACCCGCCGTGGCGGCCTGCGCTGCCGCGGTTTCTAGCGCACGCGCAGGCCGGGCACGGCGCCCGGGAAGGGCTCGAGCACGTAGACCCCCGGGTGCGCCCTCTCGTCGGTGTGGCTCGCGGCCAGCACCATGCCTTCGCTGACGCCGAACTTCATCTTGCGCGGCGCCAGGTTGGCCACCATCACGGTGAGCTTGCCGGCCAGCTGCTCGGGCCGGTAGTTCGCGGCTATGCCGCTGAAGACGTTGCGGTGGCGGCCCTCGCCGACGTCCAGCGTCAGCCGCAGCAGCTTGGTGCTGCCTTCCACCGCCTCGGCCTTGACGATGAGCGCGATGCGCAGGTCGACCTTGAAGAACTCGTCGGCGCCGATCTGCGCGGCGATGGCTTCGCCGCCGGGGGGCGGCAGTTCGATCTGTGCCGGCGCGGGCGCTTCGAAGAGCGCATCCAGCAGCTGGGGGTCCACCCGCTGCATCAGGTGGCTGTAGGTGCCGATGGCGTGGTGGCCCAGCGCGCGCGCGCTGTCGTGCCACTGCATCGGCTCGACCTTCAGGAAGGCCTCGACCTGCGCCGCCAGTGCCGGCAGCACCGGCTTGAGGTAGATCGTCAGCAGCCGGAAGGCCTCGATGCACACGCTGCAGACGTCGTGCAGCGCCGCGTCCATGCCGGCCTGCTTGGCCAGTTCCCAGGGCTTGTGGCGGTCGACGTGTTCGTTGACGCGGTCGGCCAGCAGCATCACCTCGCGCAGCGCCTTGCCGAATTCGCGCTCCTCGTAGAGCTGGGCCAGCGGCGCGGCCTGCGCACGCAGGCCGTCGAGCAGCACCCGGCCCTCGACGCCGAGGTCGGCCGAGAGCAGGCCGCCGAAGCGCTTGGCCAGGAAGCCGGCGGCGCGGCTGGCGATGTTGATGTACTTGCCGACGAGGTCGCTGTTGACGCGGGCGATGAAGTCGTCGGGGTTGAAGTCGATGTCCTCGACGCGGCTGCTGAGCTTGGCGGCGATGTAGTAGCGCAGCCACTCGGCGTTCAGGCCCAGTTCCAGGTACTTCAGCGGGCTGATGCCGGTGCCGCGGCTCTTGCTCATCTTCTCGCCGTTGTTCACGGTGAGGAAGCCGTGGACGAAGATGCGGTCCGGGATCTTGCGGCCGCTGAACTTCAGCATCGCCGGCCAGAACAGGGTGTGGAAGGTGACGATGTCCTTGCCGATGAAGTGCACCTGTTCCAGGTCGGCCTGGGCCAGGTAGGCGTCGAAGTCCACGCCCAGGCCCTGCAGCCGCGCCTTCAAGGACGCCAGGTAGCCCACCGGCGCGTCGAGCCAGACGTAGAAGTACTTGCCCGGCGCGTCGGGGATCTCGATGCCGAAGTAGGGCGCCTCGCGGCTGATGTCCCAGTCGGCCAGCGCCACAGGGCCGTCGCCGGTTTCCGTGGGCGTGCGCTTGAACCATTCGCGCACCTTGTTCGCCACCTCGGGCTGCAGGCGGCCGTCCTGGGTCCAGGCTTCGAGGAACTCGACGCAGCGCGGGTCGGACAGGCGGAAGAAGAAGTGTTCGCTGCTGCGCAGCAC
>CAIWPS010000202.1 GCA_903914615.1 uncultured beta proteobacterium
CGATCCCACATGGCCGACCAGTACCGCGTCATCAAGCGGCCGCTGATCGCCAATGCCGTGGGCCGGGGCGCCGCCACGGTGGCTCATGGCAACCTCATCATGGTCACCAGCGCCTTGCCGGGCGAAGGCAAGAGCTTCACCTCGATCAACCTGGCGATGAGCATCGCCGCCGAACTCGACCACACCGTGATGCTGGTGGACGCCGACGTCGCCCGCCCGTCGGTGCTGCGCATGCTGGGCCTGCCGCCGGGGCCGGGCCTGCTCGACCTGCTCGAAGGCAAGGCCGACATGTCCAGCGTGCTGCTGCGCACGAACGTCGACAAGCTGACCATCCTCCCCAGCGGCTCGCCGCACCCGCGCGCCACCGAGTTGCTGGCCAGCGAAGCCATGTCGCGCCTGCTCGAGGACATGGCCACGCGCTACCCCGACCGCATCATCATCTTCGATTCGCCGCCCCTGCTGCTGACCACCGAGTCGCGCGTGCTGGCCACCCACATGGGGCAGATCGTTGTCGTCGTGCATGCCGACAAGACTCTGCAGGGCACGGTCAAGCAGGCCCTGGCCGCCATCGAGGCCTGCCCTTTGAAGCTGATGGTGCTGAACAAGGCCCGCAGCAGCGCCACCGGCGCCTACGGCGAGAGCTATGGCTACGGCTATGGCTACGGCTATGGGTATGGCTACGGCTACGGTTACGGCTATGGGCACAAGGCCTCGGATGCCGCGCAAGCCGGCGACGGCGCCAAGCCCGGGCCCTTGCCGGTGCCGGAGCCCGCGGGCGCAGAGCCCCAGCAGGCGCGCTGACCGCGCCGCCTGCAGAGCATGAAGGCAAGTGGCAGCCACCGGCGCGTCCGGCCCGCACGCCTCCGCGACGCGCGGGCCGGCTGGCTGGGCCTGTGCCTGGGCCTGGCCTGCAGTGCCGGCCTGGCGCAGCAGGCGCGCGGCCTGGCCATCACGCCCACGTTCAGCAGCTCGCTGACCTACACCGAGACGGGTCGGGGCGCTCCCGACCTGCCGCGCACCGACCTCGTCACCGAGCTGAGCCCGGGGCTGCAGATCACCAGCCGCAGCGGCCGCGTGCGCGGCACCCTGAGCTACACGCTCGACGCCATCTCGCATTCGTCCAGCATGGCCGCGTCGCAGCTGCAGAACGCGCTGAACGCAAATTTCACAGCCGAAGCGGTGCCCAACTGGGCCTATGTCGATGCCAGCGCGACGATCTCGCAAAGCTCGCTCTCCGCCTACGGCCAGCAGTCAGCCGACAACACGCAGGTCAACGCCAACCGCGTCGAGGTCGGCACGGTGTCGATCTCGCCCTACCTCAAGGGGGCCTTCGGGCCGTACGCGGTTTACGAGGCGCGCCTGAACGCCGACGCTACCAACACGCGCCACTCCATCCTGGGCGATTCCAGCAGCAGCGGCGGCTCCTTCTCGCTGGCGTCGCCGGGACGCACGCTGCTGGGCTGGGGCCTGGTGGGCACGCAGCAGCACGCCAGCTTTCGGGCCGGCGGCAGCACCGACAACACACGCCTGACCGCCAGCCTGAACGCCACGCCCCAGCCCGAATTGACGCTGACACTGCGCGGCGGCACCGAGCAGACCAACGTCCTCACCGGTGAAACCCAGCGCTACGGCAACTGGGGCGCGCAAGCGCACTGGACCCCGAACGAGCGCACGGTGTTCGACATCGGCACCGACCGCCGCTACTACGGCCAGTCCTACAACGTCAACGTCTCCTGGCGCACGGCGCAGAGCAGCCTGCGCGTGAGCAGCGTGCGCGACGCCTCCACCAGTTCCACGCCCAACGGCGTCGGCCAGCCGGTGACGCTGTACCAACAGCTCTACGCCGCGCTGGCCTCGGCCTACCCCGACCCCACCGCGCGCGACCAGGCGGTGCTGCTGCTGTTGCAGCAGCAGGGCCTGGACCCGAACCAGATCGTTCCCGGCGGCGCCATCACCTCGGCAGTGACCTTGCAGCACCGTGAAGACATCGTCTTCACCTACACCGGCCGGCGCCTGGTGTTCACCGCGCAGGGCTTCGGCAGTTCGTCCAGCCAGCTCTACCTCAGCGACACCCAATCGGTGGCCGCTGCCGTGCGGCAACTGGGTTATGTCGCGAGCCTGTCCTACCGCCTCACCCCCACCGCCTCGGCTGCGCTCACGGGCACGCAGACCAAGACCCTGGCAACCTCGGCGCAGGCGGGCAACGGCCTGAAGTCGCTGGCCCTGTCCTTCAGCGACCAGCTCGGGCGCCGGACCACGCTGGGGCTGAGCGCCACCTACAGCAGCTTCACCGGCCCGACCAACCCCTACCGCCAGGCGTCGATCTCGGCCAACCTGGGCCTGCGCTTCTAGGGCCACCATGTACGAAGCCTTCTACGGGTTGACGAGCAAGCCCTTCCAGCTCAACCCCGACCCCAGTTTCTACTTCGCCAGCAAGCAGCACCGGCGCGCCAAGGCCTACCTGGAATACGGCGTCTCGCGCAACGAGGGCTTCATCGTCATCACCGGCGAGATCGGTGCCGGCAAGACCATGGTGCTGCGCAGCCTGATCGAGGGCCTGAACGGCAGCAACGTCATCACCGGCCACCTCGTCACGACGCAGCTGGGCGCCGAGGACACGCTGCGCATGGTCGGCGCGGCCTTCGGCTTTCGCGTCAAGGACGTGCCCAAGAGCGAGCTGCTGATCACGCTGGAAGCCTTCCTCATCAGCCAGACCAGCAAGGGCAAGCGCTGCCTGCTCATCGTCGACGAGGCGCAGAACCTCACCCCCCGCGCGGTGGAAGAGCTGCGCATGCTCAGCAACTTCCAGTTCGGCAACCAGGCGCTGCTGCAGAGCTTCCTCGTCGGGCAGCCCGAGTTCCGCGAGATCCTGCAGCAGCCCGAGATGGAGCAGTTCCGCCAGCGCGTGGCGGCCACCTGCCACATCGGCCCGCTGGACAAGGACGAGACGCGCGCCTACATCGAGCACCGCCTGAAGTGCGCCGGTTCCACCGGCAAGCCCAGCTTCGAGCCGGCAGCGTTCGAAGGCATCTACGCCGCCACCAGCGGCATCCCGCGCCGCATCAACGCCGTCTGCGACCGCCTGCTGCTGGCCGGCTTCCTGGGCGGGCGCACGCACCTCACTGCCGCCGACGTGACCGAAGTGGTGCAGGAATTCGAGCAGGAGAACGAAGTGCCGGTGCGGCGCGCGCCCGCCGGCGCCGCGGTGCCCGGCGAGCCGTCGCAGCCCGGCGGCATGGCCGGTGCCGTGCTGGACATCGACCTCGACCTGAGCCAGGTCAAGTTGTCCGCCCAAGCGGCCGATGAGATGCACAAGCAGATCGCCGGCCTGACCGCCGACCAGCGCGGCGACCAGCTGCAACGCCTCGAGCGCAGCCTGCTGCGGCTCGAACGCATCAACGTGCAGACCCTGACCATGTTGCAAAAGCTCGTCACCGCACTCAGCAAGCCAGGCGAGAACTCGAAGTGACCGCACCTGCCCCCCGCAGCGGGCCGGTGATGTGCGTCGTCGGCGCACGGCCCAACTTCATGAAGATGGCGCCCATCCTGCGCGCCCTGGCGGCGCACCAGCCGCCCTTGCCGGCGCTGCTGGTGCACACCGGCCAGCACTACGACGCCGCGATGAGCGACCAGCTCTTCAACGACCTGCGCCTGCCCCGCCCAGACATCAACCTGGAAGTCGGCTCGGGCAGCCACGCGGTGCAGACGGCCGAGGTCATGAAACGCTTCGAGCCCGCGCTGGATGCCCACGCGCCGGCCTGCGTGCTCGTCGTCGGCGACGTCAACTCCACGCTTGCCTGCACGCTGGTGGCGGTGAAGAAGGGCGTGCCGGTGGTGCATGTCGAGGCCGGCCTGCGCAGCTACGACCGCAAGATGCCCGAGGAGATCAACCGCGTCCTCACCGACCAGGTGGCCGACCGCCTGTACACGACCGAGCGCAGCGCCGAGGCCAACCTGCAGCGCGAGGGCGTGCCGGCCCGCCGCGTGTGCTTCGTCGGCAACGTCATGATCGACTCGCTGCTGGCCAGCCGCGACGCCGCGCGCCCGGCGGCCGCCACGCTGCGCGCGCATGGCCTGGACCCGGCGCTGCTGAGCCAGCCGCGCGGCTACGGCGTCGTCACGCTGCACCGGCCTTCCAACGTCGACGACGCGGCCATGCTGGCGTCGCTGCTGGGCGTGCTGGCCGAAGTGGCGGCGCAGCTGCCGCTGGTGTTCGCGCTGCACCCGCGCACGCGCGCCAACATCGACCGCTTCGGCCTGCAGGGGCTGCTCGACCCGGCGCGCATGGCCGTCCTGCCGCCTCAGGGCTACCTGGAGATGGTCGGACTGATGCAGGGTGCCACGGTCGTGCTCACCGATTCCGGCGGATTGCAGGAAGAGACCACGGCACTGGGCGTGCCCTGCCTGACGCTGCGCGAGAACACCGAGCGGCCGATCACCGTGGAGCAGGGCACCAACACCATGGTCGGCCGCGACCTGCAGGCCATCCGCGAC
>CAIWPS010000203.1 GCA_903914615.1 uncultured beta proteobacterium
ACACGATCATGTTGCCCATCATCCGGCGCGCGGTAGGGTTGATCGTGTCGCCCAGCGTGCCGTCGACACCCCGGATGAACTTCTGGGCCGTCTGCATCTGCTGCTCAGTCGCGCCCTGTGCCTTGGCCGCGTCGAGCATCTTCGTGATGCCGGCGCCGTCATCGCCGAAGCGGCGAGCCCACTCGGCCCGGCGCGTGGCCTGACGGGTGTAGCTGCCCAGCGTGTAGGCCAGATCCTTGTTCATGAACGGCGCCGCGTCGGCGTGGTCGATGAAGTCGAGGGTCCGCTGCTTCGCGAACTGCATTCCCGGCTTGTCGACCTCCGTCGTGAACTGGTTGCCGTCCGTGGTGATGAGCTTCTGCATCCACTTGACCGGGTCGCCCTTGAGCTGGCCGCTCTGCTTGTACTTGTCGAGCATCCCCAGGAACTCTTCACGTCGCTGCTCGCGTATTCGTTTCGTCATGTGCTAGTCTCCGTCCGTTGCTCGGTTCCCCCGGTGTCCTCGCGGGCCTCGGTAGAGCGGGCGGCCACGGCCGGCGGGGGCACCGGGACGCCCGTCGGGGCGCGGGCCACGGCGGTCGCGGCGGTCGCCGTCGTTCTCGGTCTTGGGCAGTTGCGGCGCATCGCCATTGGCCAGGCGGTCACCGCGATAGACCCAGACCTTGACGCCGATGACACCGTAGGTCGTCTTGGCTTCGGAAAAGCCGTAGTCGATGTCGGCCTTCAGCGTGTGGAGCGGCACGCGCCCTTCGCGGTACCACTCGCAGCGCGCGATCTCGATGCCGTTCAGGCGGCCCGAGCTCATGATCTTGATGCCCTGCGCACCCAGGCGCATGGCGTTCTGCATCGCGCGCTTCATGGCGCGGCGGAACATGATGCGCTTTTCGAGCTGCTGGGTGATGCTGTCGGCGATCAGCTGCGCATCGACTTCCGGCTTGCGGATCTCTTCGATGTTGACAGCCACCGGCACGCCCAGGCGGCGCGCCAGCTCGGCCTTCAGGTTCTCGATGTCCTCGCCCTTCTTGCCGATGACGACGCCGGGACGGGCCGAGAAGATGGTGATGCGGGCGTTCTTGGCCGGGCGCTCGATGAGGATGCGCGAGACCGCCGCGCTCTTGAGCTTGGCCTTCAGGTATTCGCGCACCTTCAGGTCTTCGGCCAGCATGCCGGCGAAGTTGCGGTGGTTGGCGAACCAGCGTGACTGCCAGGCGCGCGTGACCGCGAGACGGAAGCCGGTCGGGTGGATTTTTTGTCCCATGGTCTCTCTCAGTTGCCCACGGTCACATAGATGTGACAGGTGCCCTTGCTGATGCGCGCGCCGCGGCCCTTGGCGCGTGCCGAGAAGCGCTTGAGCACCGCGCCCTGCTCGACGTAGATCGACTTGATCTTCAGCTCGTCGATGTCGGCGCCGTCGTTGTGCTCGGCATTGGCGACGGCGGAGTCCACGGCCTTCTTGATGATGCCGGCGGCCTTCTTCTGCGTGAAGGCCAGGATGTTCAGTGCCTGGTCGACCTTCTTGCCGCGGATCATGTCGGCGACGAGGCGGCCCTTGTCGGCCGACAGCCGCACGCCGCGGACGATGGCCTTGGTTTCGGTTGCCATGTTCTGTGGCTCCTTACTTCTTGGCCTTCTTGTCCGCGGGGTGACCCTTGAACAAGCGGGTGAGGGCGAATTCGCCGAGCTTGTGGCCGACCATCTGGTCGGTCACGTAGACGGGCACGTGCTGCTTGCCGTTGTGAACGGCCACCGTCAGGCCGATGAATTCCGGCAGGATGGTGCTGCGGCGCGACCAGGTCTTGATCGGCTTCTTGTCCTTGATGGCGGCGGCCTTCTCGACCTTGGCCATCAGGTGGTGGTCCACGAAGGGACCTTTCTTGAGTGAACGCGTCATGGTGGCTTTCCCTCAGGCCTCACTTCTTGCGCCGCGAGACGATCATCGTCTGCGTGCGCTTGTTGCTGCGAGTGCGGTAGCCCTTGGTCAGGGTGTTCCACGGCGAGACCTGCGGCTGGCCTTCGCCGGTGCGGCCTTCGCCGCCGCCGTGCGGGTGGTCCACCGGGTTCATCGCGACGCCGCGGACGGTCGGGCGGATGCCCTTCCAGCGGATCGCGCCGGCCTTGCCGTACTGGCGCAGGCTGTGCTCTTCGTTCGACACTTCGCCGATGGTGGCGCGGCAGTCGATGTGGATCTTGCGCACTTCACCCGAGCGCAGCCGCAGCTGCGCGTAGATGCCTTCGCGCGCCATCAGCGTCACCGAGGCGCCGGCCGAGCGCGCGATCTGCGCGCCCTTGCCAGGCATCATCTCGACGCAATGCACGATCGAGCCGACCGGGATGTTGCGGATGGGCAGCGTGTTGCCGGCCTTGATCGGCGCCTCGGCGCCTGAGAGCAGCGTCGCACCCGCTTCCACGCCGCGCGGCGCGATCACGTAGCGGCGCTCGCCGTCGGCGTAGCACAGCAGCGCGATGTGGGCAGTGCGGTTGGGGTCGTACTCGATGCGCTCGACCTTCGCCGGAATGCCGTCCTTGTTGCGCAGGAAGTCGACGACGCGGTAGTGGTGCTTGTGGCCCCCACCCTTGTGGCGCATCGTGATGTGGCCGTTGTTGTTGCGGCCGGCGTTCTGCTTCTGCGGCTCGAGCAGCGAAGCCTCGGGCGCACCCTTGTGCAGGTGCTTGTGCACCACCTTGACCACGGCGCGGCGGCCGGGCGAAGTGGGTTTGACCTTGATGACAGCCATTTAGGTGGCCTCCCCGGAGAAGTTGAGCTCCTGGCCCGGCTTGAGCGCCACGAACGCCTTCTTGACATGGTCGCGGCGGCCGATGGAACGGCCGAACTTCTTGACCTTGCCCTTCTGGATGGACGTGCTGACCGAGGCCACTTCGACCTTGAACATCAGCTCGACCGCGGCCTTGATCTCGGGCTTGGTCGCGTCGCGCAGCACCTTGAACAGCACCTGGTTCTGCTTCTCGCCCAGGCGGGTGGCCTTCTCGGAGATGATCGGGGCGACCAGCACCTGGCTCAGGCGGCCTTCGTCGAACTTCAGTCCGACCGGATTGATGCGGCTCATAGGACCCCCTTGGTGCTGCGCACCGTCCCCCCGAGGGGGAATTCGCCCTTGAGGCGGCTCTGCGGGCTCATGCGTACATCTCCTTGAGCTGCTCGATCGCGCCCTTGGTCACCAGCACCTTCTTGTAGAAGACGAGTGACAGCGGATCGGCATAGCGGGGCTCGACCACCAGCACGTTGGCCAGGTTGCGCGAGGCCAGCGCCAGGTTGTCGTCGATCTGGTCGGCGATGACGAGCACCGAGTCCAGGCCCATGGCCTTGAACTTGGCGGCCAGCAGCTTGGTCTTGGGGGCGTCGACGCCGATGGAGTCCACGACCGCCAGGCGGCCGTCGCGGGCCAGCTGCGAGAGGATGGCCGCCATGCCGGCGCGGTACATCTTCTTGTTGACCTTCTGCGAGAAGTTCTCGTCGGGCCGGTTCGGGAAGATGCGACCGCCGCCACGCCACAGCGGCGAGCTGGTCATGCCGGCGCGTGCGCGGCCGGTGCCCTTCTGGCGGAACGGCTTCTTGGTCGAATGCTTGACTTCACCGCGGTCGAGCTGGGCGCGGGTGCCCTGGCGCGCGTTGGCCTGGAAGGCCACCACGATCTGGTGCACCAGCGCTTCGTTGTAGTCGCGGGCGAAGACGGTGTCGGGGGCGTCGACCTTGGAGGTCGCCTGGCCCTGGTCGTTGAGGAGCTCGAGCTGCATCACGCGGCTCCCTTCTTCAGCTTGGCCTTGACGGCGGGGCGCACGACCACGTGGCCGTTCTTGCTGCCCGGCACGGCGCCGCGAACCAGCAGCAACTGGCGCGCTTCGTCGATGCGCACGACGTCGAGGTTCTGCGTCGTCACGGTCTCGTCGCCCATGTGGCCGGTCATCTTCTTGCCCGGGAACACGCGGCCCGGGTCCTGCGCCATCGAGATCGAGCCCGGCACGTTGTGCGAACGGCTGTTGCCGTGCGACGCGCGCTGCGACTTGAAGTTGTGGCGCTTGATGGTGCCGGCGAAGCCCTTGCCGATCGAGGTGCCCTGCACGTCGACCTTCTGGCCGGCCGCGAAGACGCTGGCCGGCACCACGGCGCCGGGCGCGTACTGGCCGACGACTTCGGCGGTGACGCGGAATTCCCTCAGGATGGTGCCCGACTCGACACCGGCCTTGGCCAGGTGCCCGGCCTGCGGCTTGTTGACGCGGCTGGCCTTGCGGCTGCCGAACGCGACTTGCAGCGCGTTGTAGCCATCGGTGGCCGCGGTCTTGACCTGCGTGACGCGGTTGTTGGACACGTCGAGCACAGTCACGGGGATGGTGTCGCCATCGTCCGTGAAGATGCGCGTCATGCCCACCTTGCGGCCCAGCAAGCCGAGCTGTTCGCTCATGCTCATGGTTTTCTCCAGCGCTCCCTGCCTGACAGGACCAGGAGCGCCTTGTTCACGATCCCGACATCGATTGGTCGGGGCGGCTGCCTCAGACTCGCTCCCAGGTTGCCCTGGAATGCGGTCGAGGCGAACGGTGCTTCCCCCTGCCTGAGCCGAAGGAAGCCCGCGAGTTTACTGCAACTTGATCTCGACGTCCACGCCGGCCGGCAGATCGAGCTTCATCAGCGCGTCCACGGTCTTGTCGGTGGGGTCGACGATGTCCATCAGGCGCTGGTGCGTGCGGATCTCGAACTGGTCGCGGCTGGTCTTGTTGACGTGCGGCGAACGCAGGATGTCGAAACGCTGCATGCGCGTCGGCAGGGGCACGGGGCCCTTGACGATGGCGCCGGTGCGCTTGGCGGTGTCGACGATCTCCAGGGCCGACTGGTCGATCAGCTTGTAGTCGAAGGCCTTCAGGCGAATGCGGATCTTCTGCTTGGTCGACATGATGGATCCTTATTCGATGATCTTGGCCACGACGCCGGCGCCGACGGTGCGGCCGCCTTCGCGGATCGCAAAGCGCAGGCCTTCTTCCATCGCGATCGGCGCGATCAGCTTGACCGTGATGCTGACGTTGTCGCCCGGCATCACCATCTCCTTG
>CAIWPS010000204.1 GCA_903914615.1 uncultured beta proteobacterium
AAGGGCGCCGCGGGCCGCGGCAACGGCGATCATGCATGGCGCCTGCTGCAGCCAGGTTGCCGCCGGCGCGCCGTTGGTGACAGATGCCTTGGGCCCCGGGATCGAAGGCCTGCGGCCGCTCGCGTGGCCGTGCTCGAGTGAGATCGATGGTGGGGTCGCCATCGCCGCGACGCGCGAGCTTGCCGCTCAGCCCGCGGCGGAAGGCGCCCGTGGCCGGCTGGACAGCAGGAAGTGCTCCACCAGCGTGTCGCCGTCGGACATCGGCTTGGCGTGGCAGCGGAACCAGAGCTCCTCGCGCGGCAGATGGCAGGGGTAGTCCAGGCTGAACGCGGGCAGCCGGCCCTGGACGACCCCGAGCAGGCCCTCGTAGGCCCGGCCCGCGCCTGCTTCCAGCTGCGCACCGCGCCGGCAGACCTCCAGGTAGTCCACACCCGGGCCCACGGTCTGCACGTCCCTGACGCCGTTGCGCGCAGCGAATTCGACCCAGGCGCGGTTGACGAACCGGATCACCCCCCTGGCGTCGAGCACCGCGATCTGCCCCGCCATGGCGTCGATGACGTTCTGCAGGCTGTGGACCGACGCGCGTGCGACCAGGCGGTCCAGCGGCAGCTTCGAGCCCTGGCCTCGCGGCGGCGGGAGCGGGCCGCCCAGGTCGCCTTCCCGGGTCTCGTCGGCCCCGCGCGCATCGGCCGCGACCGCCAGGGCACCTGCGGGCCCGTTAAGCGGCACGTGCACCTCGACGCAGGTGCCACCCGCGGCCAGGCGCTCCACGTGCAACCGACCGCCCTGGGCGCGCACGCGTTCCTGCATGCCCACGAGGCCGAAGGACTGCGGTTTTCGGCGGTCGCGGTCGCCTATGCCGCGGCCGTTGTCGCTGACCTTCAAGCCGACCTGGCCGCGCGAAGCCAGCGTCAGCCGGACTTCCACCCGCGTGGCCTGCGCGTGCTTGGCCACGTTGTTCAGGGCTTCCTGCACGACCCGGTAGAGACACGAGGCCAGCGACGGCAGCGCCTGCAGCGTGTCGTCGATTGCGTCGGGCGCGTGCACCACACAGGCGACCTGCGTGCGCTTGCGGAACTGCGCCGCCAGGGCCTGCAGCGCCGGCACCAGGCCCAGGTCCTCGAGCACGTGCGGGCGCAAGTCCTCGACCGCGCGCCGCGTCGACGCCACCGCCTGCGCGGCCAGGGCGTCCAGCTGCGCCACCAGCCCGCCGAGCCCGTCGTGCCGATCGCCGACACGGCGGGCGAGTTCGCTCAGCTCGATGCGCAGCGCCGCCAGGGTCTGCTGCAGGTCGTCGTGCAGCTCGCGCGCGACGCGGGTGCGCTCCTCGTCCTGCACGCGGTCCTGGTTGGCGATGAATCGCTGCAGCGCGGCATGCGAGGCCGCGAGGTCGGCCACGACCTCCTTCTGCGCCGTGACGTCGCGGCCGATGACGACGCAGCCGACGATCGCGCCGTCCTCGGCGCGGACCGGCGCAAAGCTGTAGCTGCCGACCCAGGACGCGCCGGTGTCCTTGCGGCGCAGGAGGTAGTCCACGTTGGTGGCCGTCTCGCCCCGCAAGGCGCGCGGCACCGCCCACATCTCCGGCGGCGCGAGCTCGCCGTTGGCCAGGTGGACATCGAGGACCTTGAGGTGCTCCTGCAGCGTGCGCGGGCACCGGGCCTTGCTGCCGAAGCGGTGGATGGTCGCGAAGGCCTCGTTGAATTCGATGAACCGGCCCTCGGTGTCGGAGATGAACACCGCGTCGGTCATGCTGGCCAGTGCCGAGGCGAGCAGGCGGCGGCTTTCGCGCACCGCCTGTTCGGCCTGCCTGCGCTCGGTGATGTCGCGGTGGATCACCGTGTACAGGTGCCGCCCGCCGACGGTCGCGCGCGAGATGGCGGCCTCGACCGCGAACTCCTCGCCGTCGGCGCGCAGGGCCATGACGTCGCGTTGCGGCCCCATGGGGCGCGCCACGGCTGCGCCGGCGCCGAAGGCCGGCAGGTGCTGGCGATGGGCCTGGCGAAAGCGTTCGGGGATGAATCGCTCCAGCGGCGCGCCGACGAGCTCGTCCAGCGGGCAGCGGAACATGCGCGCGGCGGCCGCGTTGGCCTGCACGATGGTCTGCGACTCGTCCACGGTCACGATGGCGTCGATGGCCGATTCGAAGATGCCACGCAGCCGCGCCTCGCTGAGCTGCAGCTCCCTGGCGGCGTCGGCCAGCTGCGCCTGGTCCTCCGTGACCTGCTGCTGCGGGGCCTGGCCCATGGACGGCGGACCGGCCAGCGCCGGGGCGTCGCGGCCCTGCGGGTCGTCGCTGGTCTCGGCGGCCAGCCTGGGTGTCATGGCATCCCCTTGCAGGAAGGATTCCGGAACCGGTGGCACAGGACGCGGGCACTGCGATGCCGCAACGCTGCACCGACCTTGCAGAGCCTACGGCGCCCACGGGCGGGCGGCTTGTCCAGGGTCAAGGGCCAGCGCCGCGCGACCCGGTGCGGACGATCAGGCCGGCGGCCGGTCCGCGCCCGCGTCGAGCCAGGCCAGCAGGCCGTCCCAGTCGCCCTGCACGCGCCCGCCTGCCGTCGAAGCCCGGCAGCGATAGACCCACGCTGCCTCGTCGGCCTGCAGCCCCTGGGCGGTCTGCAACTGCGCCGCCAGCACCGCGGCGTCGGCGTCCGACGGGTCGCTGCCGTGTGCCGCGCGTTCGGCCAGGCGGCGGCGCAGCTCTTCGGGGTCGGCCTGGAAGTCGAGGATGGCGCAGGGCGCGCCCAGGCCGGCCGCGAGCTGCCGCGCCGCGTCGCGCTGCGCCCGCTGCAGAAAGGTCGCGTCGAGAATGGCGTGGCGGCCGCTGCGCAGCACCGGCACCGCCGCTTGGGCGAGCCGGGCATAGGTGGCCCGCGTCATCGCCGGGCTGTAGAGCGTCGGCACCCGGTGCAGGCCTTCGTGGTCGAGCGGCGGCAGGCCGGCGAGCCGCTTGCGTTCGGCGTCGGCGCGGATGCGAATGGCCCCGGTGGCTTCGAGCAGGCCCTGGGTCAGCGTCGACTTGCCGCTGCCGGAGCAGCCGTGCGTGAACATCAGGGCGGCGCGCTGGCCCGGTCCCTGGCTGAATTGCAGCGCCAGTTGCAGGTAGCGGCCCGCGGCCTTGCGCTCCACCGCGGCCTGGCCGGCATCCGCGGCCGCGCATTGCGCCGCCCGCAGCAGGCCGACCTTGGCGCGCACCAGGGCACGGTGGACGAGGTAGTAGTCCAGCACCAGCGCACCGTCGTAGTCGCCGCTGGATTCCAGGCAGCCGTTGACGAAGCGATGCGCGAACTGCGGCAGGCCGTGGGCGTGGAGGTCCATGGCCATGAAGGCGACCTCGCTCATGACGTCGATCCAGCGGAAGTCGTCGTTGAACTCGATGCCGTCGAAGACGGTCGTGCGGCCGTCGAAGGTCGTCACGTTGCCCAGGTGCAGGTCGCCGTGGCACTCGCGCACCCGGCCCTGGGCCAGGCGCTGCGCCATCACCGGCTGCAGACGCCCGAAGGCCGCGGCTTCCCAGGTGCGCAGGCGGCTCACCGGGCCCGGCCGGTCGCCCTGGCCCAGCAGGTCGGCCAGTTCGTCCAGGCTCTGGCACAGCGGCCCACGCACCTGCGCGGGCGAGCCCAGGCGCCCGCCGGGGTCGGCGACGGCGGCAGCGGCGTGGAAGGGGCCCAGCACCTGAACGAGTTCGTCGATGTGCCTGGCGCCGAGTTCGCCGCGCCGGGCCAGGCACTCCCACATCGCGTCCTGGGCGAAGGTGCGCATCTTCACGGCCACGTCGATGGGCTGGCCGGCGCCCTCGAGGTCCGGCGCTGCCGCCGTGCCGGTGACCGGCACGGCGGCCAGATACAGCTCCGGGGCCAGGCGCCGGTTCAGGCGCAGTTCCTCGGCGCACGCCCGCTGCCGCAGCGCGAGCGTCGACTGGTCCAGGAAGGGCGTGCGCAGCGCCTTCTTCAGCTTGTAGGCATGTTCGCGGCCGACGAGCACGTACGAGATGTGGGTCTCGATCATGGCCACCTCGGCGCCCGGCGGCGCGCCGAGCGAGCGCCGCAGTGCCTGCACCATGCGCGCCTGCTGTGCGAGGCCGAGCTCTGCGCGCGGCCCGGCTGGCGGCTGCGGGGCGGCGGGGTCCGTCGATGCCGGCATCGCGGCAGGCTAGCCCGGCCCGCCGCCGGCCGGCTTGCGCGAGCGCAAGCGGTACGGCGGCCCATCGGCCAGACCCTGCAGCACGCCGTACCGGACCAGCGCTGCCAGGTTCGGCAGTTGCAGCTTGTCGAGGATGCGGGCCTTGTGCGAGCTGACGGTCTTGACCGACAGCTGCAGGGCGGCGCCGATGCCGCTCAGCGACTCGCCGGCCACCAGCCTGCGCAGCACCTGCATCTCGCGCTCCGAGAGCCGGCCGCGGTGCGGCACGCGGGTGTCGCCATGGAGGTGCAGGACCACGGCCTCGGCCAGGCTCGGGGTCACATGGGCCCCGCCGCCGGCCAGCTTGCGCACGGCATGGATGAGTTCCGCGCCCGCGCCGTCCTGGGTCACGTAGCCCCTGGCACCGGCCCGGAAGGCGCGCAAGGCATGCTCCGCCTGCGCGTGCATGCTCAGCACCAGCACGGCCACCTGCGGGTGTTCGGCGCGGATGAGCCCGATGAGTTCCAGGCCGCCCATGCCGGCCATGGCCAGGTCGACGATGGCGACGTCGAAGGGCCGTTGCCGCAGCGACGCCAGGGCCTCGGAACCGCTGCCGGTGGCCACCGTCTCCCAGCGGTCGCCGCCGGCGGCGAGGATGCGCCGCAGCCCTTCGCGCACGATCTCGTGGTCGTCGACGACGAGGATCCGCAACGGGGCCGCTTCGGCTTCGGCGTGCATGTGGCGCGGATCCCCTCAGGTGCAGCGGAAGGCTTCAGCATAAGCGAGCCGGGTTTCCCGAAGCGGTGCGGCCGGGCGCGTGCGGCCCGCGCCTTGCGCTGGCCAGGTTCATCCCAGTCCTGGTTCGGAATATTCCCATCACCCTTGGGCGCCGGCCCAGGTCGGCGAAGCGCCCGCCCGCTCTGCGCCACGCTGGCCTCTGATTGCCGCCCGGCCCACGGGCGGCGAAGCTCGGGTCCGTAGCCGACACCCGGCCGATGCAGGAGCGCGCGATGAACACCCAGAGCCAGGCCAGCGGCCCGCACGGGCCTGCCCAGCCCGTCTGGTTCTCGCACCGCAGCAGCATCGTTGCCGAGGCCGTGCCGCACCACATGAACGAGGTGCTGGCGCTGCTGGGCGCCGCAGCGGAGCCCTGGGCCGAGAGCTGCGCCGTGGGCCTGACCAGCGTGCGCGGCGGCGCGATGCTCTACGAGGAAGGCTCGGTGGCCAAGGCGCTGTACGTCGTGCGACACGGGTCCTTCAAGTGCCTGCGCATCGCCGAGGACGGCTACGAGCATGTGCTGGGGTTCTTTGCCGCGGGCGACATCCTCGGCCTCGAAGGGCTGGCCAGCCACCGCCAGCCGCTGGGCGTGATGGCGCTGGAAGATGCCAGCGTGCTGGTGTTGCCGCTGTGCGAGCTGGACGGCTGGCGCCGCCAGTCGCTGTCACTGGACCGCGCGCTGCAGCGCCTGCTCGGCGCCGAGCTGATCCGGGCCCGCGAGACGGCCGGGATGATGGCCGCGGTGGCCGCCGAGGTGCGGCTGGCGCGCTTCCTGGTGTGGATGTCCGAGCGCATGGCCAGCCGCGGCCAGTCGCCGCGCCGCTTCGTGCTGCGCATGAACCGCCGCGACATCGCCAGCCTGCTGGCGGTGGCGCACGAGACTGTCAGCCGCGGCTTCGGGATGCTGGTCGACTGGGGCTGCGTGAAGGTGCACAACCGCGAGGTCGAGATCGTCGACATGGCGGCGCTGAAGGCCTGCACGCTGAGCACGCGGCGCGACATGGACGACCCGCACCACCGCGGCGGCGGCCCGGCCGCACTGCACGCGCTGGCGCGCGCAGGC
>CAIWPS010000205.1 GCA_903914615.1 uncultured beta proteobacterium
CCGCCGGCGTGACGCCAGAAATGCGCCCGGCCTGGCCCAGCGTCGCCGGGCGGTGTCGCGCCAGCTTCTGCCGCACCTCGAAAGACAGCGCGGTCACGGCGCCATAGTCCAGGTCAGGAGGCAGTGACAGGTTTTCCAGCCCCTGTGCGCGCTGCACGTCGTCCTGCTGCTTGTCGATGTAGCCGGCGTACTTGATGCCGATCTCGGCCTGCTCGATGACAGCGTCAGCCTCGGCCAAGCCCAGCTCGGCGCGCAGCGTTTCACGTGAAACATCGTGGCCCGCCAGCCGCGCCAGCTCGGTGGCGGTGTCATAGCCCACACCGGGCCGGCGCATCAAGTCGGCCAGGTTGTACTCGTGTTCCAGGGCCTTGCCAAGCAGCCGCTCAGCATGCGGGGCCGGCACGGTGGCGGGCCGCACCCAGGTGGCGCGCAGCCGCTGCAGTTCGCGATCCAGGGCTTCGCGCTTGCGCTGGAAGGCGCTCCAGCGGGCATCATCGACCAGCCCCAGCTGGCGGCCGGCCTCGGTCAAGCGCAGGTCGGCGTTGTCTTCGCGCAGTTGCAGCCGGTACTCTGCACGGCTGGTGAACATGCGGTAGGGCTCGGTCACGCCCTTGGTGACCAGGTCGTCCACCAGCACGCCCAGATAGGCCTGGTCACGGCGCGGCACCCAGGGCTCGCGCCCCAGCACCTGCAAAGCCGCGTTCACACCCGCATACAGGCCTTGGGACGCAGCTTCTTCGTAGCCGGTCGTGCCGTTGATCTGGCCGGCGAAAAAGAGGCCGCGAACGACGCGGGTCTCGAAACTGCGGTGCAAACCGCGCGGGTCGAAGAAGTCGTATTCGATCGCGTAGCCGGGCCGCAGGATGTGCGCCTGCTCCAGCCCCTGCATCGACCGCACGGCCGCCATCTGCACGTCGAAGGGCAGGGAGGTCGAGATGCCGTTGGGATAGAACTCGTTCGTCGTCAGCCCCTCGGGCTCGAGGAAGACCTGGTGCGAGGCCTTGTCGGCAAAGCGGTTCACCTTGTCTTCGATGCTGGGGCAGTAACGTGGTCCCACGCCTTCGATGACGCCGGTGAACATCGGGCTGCGGTCGAAACCCGAGCGGATGATCTCGTGCGTCCGCTCGTTGGTGTGCGTGACCCAGCACGACACCTGCCGCGGGTGCTGATCGGCCCGGCCCAGGAAGCTGAACACCGGCACCGGCGTCAGGTCGCCAGGCTGTTCCTGCAGGCGGCTGAAGTCGATGGAGCGGCCGTCGATGCGTGGCGGCGTGCCCGTCTTCAGGCGCCCCTGGGGCAGCTTCATTTCGCGCAGCCGCGCCGCCAGGCTCACGGCCGGCGGGTCGCCGGCACGGCCGGCAGGGTAGTTCTGCAGCCCGACGTGGATGCGGCCGTCGAGAAAGGTTCCGGCTGTCAGCACCACCGCCCGCGCGCGGAAGCGGACGCCAGCCTGGGTGATGGCGCCGACGACCCGCTCGCCATCGAGCATCAGGTCGTCCACTGCCTGCTGAAAGAGCCACAGGTTCGGCTGGTTCTCGAGCCGCTGGCGGATGGCAGAGCGGTAGAGCACGCGGTCGGCCTGGGCGCGCGTGGCACGGACGGCGGGGCCCTTGCTGCCGTTGAGGATGCGGAACTGGATGCCTGCCTCGTCGGTGGCGGCGGCCATGGCGCCCCCGAGCGCATCGATCTCCTTGACCAGATGCCCCTTGCCGATGCCGCCGATCGACGGGTTGCAGCTCATCTGCCCGAGCGTCTCGATGTTGTGCGTCAACAGCAGGGTGGCGCAGCCCATGCGGGCGGCCGCCAGCGCGGCCTCGGTGCCGGCGTGGCCGCCGCCGACGACGATGACATCGAACTCTTGGGGGTGCTGCATGGAGGGCCGATTTTACGAGCCCGAGGCGTCACGGCGGGCTAGCATGGTTGCGATGAACTGCCGGCCGGCCTGCGGTGCCTGTTGCACCGCCCCATCGATCAGCTCGCCGATTCCCGGCATGCCCGCGGGCAAACCCGCCGGTGTGCGTTGCGTGCAGCTCGACGCACAGGAACGCTGCCGGCTCTTCGGCGACCCGACGCGCCCGGCGGTATGCCTTTCACTCTTGCCGCAGCCCGAGATGTGCGGTAGCACACGCGGGCAAGCCATGGCCTGGCTGACCCGCCTGGAAAGTCACACGCGACCTGGCTCGCCGTAAATGTTTGCGCACACTTACTGCATTGGCGCTGCACCGTGGACGCTGCGCAGGTCCTGCGCCACGCGCCCCTCGTGCAGTGCAATCACCCGTCCTGCCGATGCGATGGTTTCCGGCCGGTGGGCGACGATCACGCGGGTCAGCGCCAGCTGGCGCACATGCTGGTTCACGGTCCGCTCGCGGTCGACGTCGAGCGAACTCGTGGCCTCGTCGAGCAGCAGGATGCGCGGCCGCTTGTACAGGGCCCGCGCCAGCAGCAGCCGCTGCTTCTGCCCGCCTGACAAGGCCGTGCCCATGTCGCCGATCAGTGTGTGGTAGCCCATGGGCATGGCCATGATCTCTTCGTGCACCGAAGCCACCCCCGCGCATTGCTGAGCCCACGGCAGGTCGGGCTCGGGGCTGAAGAAGCAGATGTTGTCGGCGATCGAACCCGAGAACAGGGGCTCGTCCTGCATCACCACGCCGACGAGGTCGCGCCAGGCACGCAGGCCGATGCGCGCCAGCGGCACGCCGCCCACCAGCACCTCGCCCGAGGTCGGCGCGTGGATGCCGAGCATGATCTTGAGCAAGGTCGTCTTGCCGCAGCCCGAAGGCCCGACGATGGCCACCGACTCGCCGGGCTCGATCTTCAGGCTGACGCCGCGCAGCACCTCGGGCTCGCCGTCGGCATAGGCGAATCGCACGTCGCGCAGCTCGATGCCGGCCGGCAACACACCCGGCACGTTGCCTTCCCTGGCCAGCGCCACGCCCGCTTCGGGCGCGGTCAGCACGATGTCGGCGAGTCGCTCGCCCTGCAGGCGCAGCATCTTCAGCTCGACGCCCTTGTCGATGAGCGAACTGACGCGGTTGGCAAAGGTCTCCTTGTACGAAAAGAAGGCGAACAGCATGCCCACCGAAAGCCTGCCGTCCATCACCAGCAGGGCGCCGATCCAGATCACGGCCACCCGCTCCAGGCCGAAGAGCAGCCGCTGCATGACGCTGAAAAGCAGCTCGAGCTTGCGCACGGCGATCTGCGCGTTCATCGTCTCCACGACGAGGCTGGCGTAGCGCGACTGGCGGTCGCCCTGGGCGTTGAAGAGCTTGATCGCCTGCACGCCGCGCAACGACTCCAGGAAGTGGCTGGACTGCCTTGCATCGAAGACCAGCGCCTCCTCGTTGGCCGCGGCCAGCGGCCGGTAGAGCACCCAGCGCAGCAGCGCGTAGCCCGTGACGGCCGACAGCGCCACCAGGCTCAGCGTGACGCTGTACAGGGCCATCATCACCAGGGTCAGCAGCACCAGGAAGCCGTCGAGCACGCCTTCGATGAAGCTCGTGGTCAGCGTCTTCTGGATCTGTTGCACCGCGCCGAAGCGAGACCAGATGTCGCCGATGTGGCGCTTCTCGAACCAGTCCACCGGCAGCCGCAGCAGGTGCGCGAACACATTCACCAGCCACTGCAGGTTCAGCGTCGACGACAGCACCAGCACCGCCCAGGACCGCGCCGCCGCGGTGGCCGACTGGATCAGCACCAGCAGCCCGAAGCCCAGGCCCAGCGTCAGCACCAGGTCGCGGTCGGCGCTGACCAGCGCACCGTCGACCACCCACTGCATGAAGAAGGGGCTCAGCAGCACGAAGCCCTCGAGCGCCAGCGCCAGCGCGAAGATCTGCGCCAGCGAACGCTTCATTCCGCGCACCGGGCCCAGCAGCTGCCGCAGCGTGACGTGGCGGCGCTCGCTGACTTCCTGGAAGCCGGGCGCCGGCTGCAGTTCGAGCAGCACGCCCGTGAAGTGGCGGGACAGCTCCGCCGCCTTCAGCCGCCGCTCGCCGCGCCCCGGGTCGTGGATCACCGCTTCACCGCCGCGCCAGGACACCAGCACCACGAAGTGGTTCAGGTCCCAGTGCAGCACGCAGGGCAGGGCGACCTGGTCCAGCTCGGCGGGCTCGGCGCGCAGGGCGCGCGAATTGAAATGCAGCCCGTCGGCCATGTGCACCAGCTCGGCCAGCGTGACGCCCTTGAGCGAGAGCGAAAAGCGCTGGCGCAGGCTGGGCAGGTCGCAGTCGTGGCCATGGGCACCGGCGACCATCGCCAGGCAGGCCAGACCGCATTCGGCGGCCTCGGTCTGCAGGATGACGGGCACACGATGGCGCCGCCGGCCGAGCCGCAGACCGCTGACGAGCGCATTCAAATCCGGCTCCGCCAGCCCAGCAGGGGCTCGAACAGCCATTCCACCAGCCGCCTCCGGTCGAGCTGAATGTCCGCCTGCAAGCGCATGCCCGCGGCCAGCGGCATGGCCTGCGGCGGGGCGTCCAGCGCCACGGTGATGCGGAACATGGGCTCGCCGCCCTGCGCCGCCGGCAGGGCCTGCGCTGCGAGCTCACTGGCGGCCAGCGGCGTGCGCGACACCTGCACGACATGGCCGGGTTGCTGGCCGAATTTCTGGTACGGGAAGGCCTCGTAGCGCAGGCGCACCGCCTGTCCGGGCTGGACGAAGCCGATAGCGCTGGACGGTGCGTACAGCTGTGCCTGCAGCACCGCGCCCTGCGGCACCACGGTCGCCAGCGCCGCCTGCGGCGACACGCTCTGCCCCGGCTCGGCGAGCACGGTGCTGACGGTGCCGGACTCGGGCGCCCGCACGACCAGGCGCTGCTGCGCGTCCTGCTCGGCGGCATCGCGGTTGGCCTGCGCCAGGTCGCGCTCCAGGCCCCCCATCGTGCTGCCCGACTGCAGCGGCAGGGCGCGGCGGTCGCCTTCCAGTTCGGCGCGTTCGCGCAGCAGCGCGGCGCGCTGGCGCGACAGCGCCTGCGCCGCCGCACGCAGGCCCAGCACCTCCTCGTGCTTGGTCTGCGTCTGCGCCGCCGAGATGAACTGGTCGGCCTGCAGGGCCTGCAGCCGCGCCAGGGCCTGCTCGGCCAGTGCCAGGCGCTGCTGCTGCAGGGCGGCTTCGCCGTCGATCTGCACGAGCTCGACCTCCAGCGCAGCCAGTCGGCGGTCCATCGACTGCACCCGCGAACGCACCAACTCTTGTTCGTTCTGCGCCGCCTGCGCCAGGCTGCGCCGCCGCTCGTCCAGGCTGCGCCGGACCTGGGCCTGGGCATCCAGGGCCAGCAAAGGCCGCTCCAACGACAGCACGAACAGCACCTCGCCGGCCTGCACCGACTGGCCTTCCTGAATGCGGCGCTCGACCACCGTGCCGGTGGCGGCAGGCACGAGCCTGATGAGGCCCCGGTCCGGCACCAGCACGCCCGCCACCGTGGCCTTGCGGGTGTATTGCGCCAGCGCGAGGTAGCTCGCCACGGCAACCGCCGCGGCCAG
>CAIWPS010000206.1 GCA_903914615.1 uncultured beta proteobacterium
CACCGGATCGAGCCGCGCCAGCGGCTGCCCGGCCTGCACCGGCATGCCCGGCGGCAGCAGGCGGTCCAGGCCGACCCGGGGGTCGACGGGCTCGCCCGGGCGCTGGCGGCCGCCGCCCAGCGCCACCACGGCCAGGCCGAGCGCGCGCACGTCGGGCGCACCGAGAGTGCCGGCGTCCAGCGCGGGCACGTCGCGTTGCACGGGGGCGCGTTCGAGGCCGGCGTCGCGCAGCACGTCGCGCGGGCCGCCCAGCGCGGCGACCATGCGCGCGAAGCGCTCGGCCGCGGCGCCGCTGTCCAGCGCCGCCTGCAACTGCGTGTGGCCTTCCTGCGCGCTCGCCGCCAGGCCACCCAGCTGCAGCAGTTCGGCGGCCAGCGCCATCGTCACCGCGTGCAGGCGCGGCTCGCGGTGGGCGCCGGTGAGGTGGTCGATGGCCTCGCGCACTTCCAGCGCGTTGCCGGCGCTGTCGCCCAGCACCTGGCCCATGTCGGTCAGCAGCGCACGCGCCGGCAGGCCGGCGCCGCGCGCCACCTGCACCAGCCGGGTCGCCAGCGCGCGCGCCTCGTCGCGGCCGGGGGTGAAGGCGCCGCTGCCGACCTTGACGTCCAGTACCAGGGCCTGCAGCCCGGCGGCAAGCTTCTTCGACAGGATGCTGGCGGTGATCAGCGGCACGCTTTCCACCGTCGCCGTGACGTCGCGGATGGCGTACAGGCGGCGGTCGGCCGGCGCCAGCGCGGCCGAGGCGCCGACGATGGCGCAGCCGGCCTCGCGCAGCGTCGCCAGCAGCCGCTCGTGAGGCGGCGTCACGGTGTAGCCGGGCAGGGCTTCGAGCTTGTCCAGCGTGCCGCCGGTGTGCGCCAGGCCGCGGCCGCTGATCATCGGCACGATGCCGCCGCAGGCGGCGACCATCGGCGCCAGCATCAGGCTGACCTTGTCGCCGACGCCGCCGGTGGAATGCTTGTCGAGGATCGGGCCCGCCAGGCCGGCGCCGGCCCACGACAGCAGCTCGCCCGAATGCGTCATCGCGCGCGTCAGCGCGACGGTTTCATCGATGTCCATGCCGCGCAGCAGGATGGCCATGGCCAGCGCCGCGGCCTGGCCCTCGCTCCAATGGCCGCTGACCAGGCCGTCGACGAAGGCCTGGATCTGCGCCGCGCCGAGCACGCCGCCGTCGCGCTTGGTCCGGATGACTTCCTGCGCCAGCATGGCGGTGGCGCGGCCTTTGTCAGTTCAGCCGCGCGATGCGGTTCAACGGCCCCGGCGCCAGCGTCGGGTGGGCCTTGACGTAGAGCTCCAGCGCATCGACGTCCATCATCCCGGTACGGCGGTCCGTGCCTTCCTTGAGGACGTGGAAGCCGTCGCCGCCGCTGGCCATGAAGGCGTTGACGGTGACGCGGTAGCCGGCCTGCGGGTCCAGCGGCTGGCCGTTCAGGCGCACGCTGCCGGGCACGACGTGCCGGCCGGGGGGCTGAGCCGCATCCCAGGTGTAGCTGAAGCCGGCGCTGACCTGCAGCACGCGGCGCTCGACCTGGCCCTTCCACTGCTGTTCCAGCAGCTCCATGATCTGCGCGCCGGAAAGCGTCATCGTGACCAGGTTGTTGTAGAAGGGCTGCACCGAAAAGATGTCTTCGTAGCGCAGCAGGCCGTCGGCGGGCATGCCGATGGCGGCGCGGATGCCGCCGGGGTTCATGAACGCGATCTGCGCGCCGCCGGCCTCGGCGCCGCGCGTGGCCTCGAGCTGCGCGTCGGCGATGACCTGGCCCAGCGCGTGTTCGCCGGCCGGGTTGGCGTCGCGCGGCAGCGCGGCGGCGATGCGGCCCACCGGGCGCCGCGCCAGGTTCACCGCCAGCGCGTCGTACCGCGCGATCAGCGCCGTCTGCTGCGGGTCCTTGGCGAACACCGCGTTGCGCACGATGAGGTTGTCGGCCTGGGCGCTGACGACGTCGCGCGTCACCGGGTCGAGCACGAGGTCGATCTCGGTCACGATGGTGCCGTACTTGTCGCCGCTGGTGACCAGGCGGCCGTCGATGCGGCAGTTGTAGGCGCGGTGGGTGTGGCCGCTGACGACCAGGTCCACCGCCTTGTCCAGGCCCTTGACGATGTCGACGATGGCGCCGCTGATGCCCGGGCATTCGTTGTAGTCGCCGGTCGGGATGCCGCCTTCGTGGATCAGCACCACGATGGCCTCGATGCCCTGGCGCTTGAGCTCGGGCACGAGGGCGTTGACGGTCTGCACCTCGTCGCGGAATTCCAGCCCGGCCACGCCGGCGGGCGAGACGATGCCCGGCGTGCCCTTGAGCGTGAGGCCGATGAAGGCCACCGGGATGCCTTCGAAGGACTTCACGAAGTAGGGCGGGAACAGGGTCTTGCCGGTCTTCACGTCGACCGTGCTGGCCGCCAGGTAGTGGTAGGCGGCGCCCTTGAAGGGCTCGGGGCCCTTGCAGCCGTCCACCGGGTGGCAGCCGCCGTTCTGCATGCGCAGCAGCTCGGCGGAACCCTTGTCGAACTCGTGGTTGCCGACCGCGGCCGCCTCCAGCCCCATCAGGCTCAGCGCCTGCACCGTGGGCTCGTCGTGGAAGAGCGCCGACAGCAGCGGGCTGGCGCCGATGAGGTCGCCGGCGGCGACGAAGATGTGGTTGGGGTTCCTGGCGCGCAGCTGCGCGACCGCGGTGGCCAGGTACTCGGCGCCCCCGGCATCGACGTTGATGGTCTTGCCCGGGTGGTCCGGGTCCTTGATGCGGATGCCGCCCAGCGGGGGTTTCAGGTTGCCGTGGAAGTCGTTGATGGCCAGCACCTTCACCAGCACGGGCGGCTTGGCGATGAGGGGCGGCGGCGGCACCTGCGGCGCCGTGGTGCAGCCGGCGGCGAGGGCGATGAAGGCGGCGGCGAGCAGCGAGCGAAGAGGCGAGGCAGGGCGCATGGGCACGGGTTCAGGGTGTCAGTAGGTGGCTGGGGTGGCGGGGCGGGCGCCGCCGCCGAGCACGGCTTCGATGTCGTTCAGCAGGCCGCTGGCGCCGATGCGAAAGCGCGCTGGCGTCACCGCACCCTCACCCAGGTGCTCGACGACGAGGGCGATGTAGGCCGCGGCGTCGGCCACGGTGCGGATGCCGCCCGCGGGCTTGAAGCCGACGCGGCCGCGCGCGGCGGGGTCGGCGGCGATGGCCTGCAGCA
>CAIWPS010000207.1 GCA_903914615.1 uncultured beta proteobacterium
CTGACCACCGACTGCCTCTTCGCGCGCCTGGGTCTGCTCGACATCGACGAGGAACATCGCGTCGGCGTGCGCCACAAGGAAGCGATGAAAGCGCTGCGCGCCGAGGTCGACGTGCTGACGCTGACCGCCACGCCCATCCCGCGCACGCTGGGCATGGCGCTGGAGGGCCTGCGCGACCTCAGCGTCATCGCCACCGCGCCGCAGCGCCGGCTGGCCATCAAGACCTTCGTGCGCAACGAGGGCAACAGCGTCATTCGCGAGGCCGTGCTGCGCGAGTTGAAGCGCGGCGGCCAGGTCTACTTCCTGCACAACGAGGTCGAGACGATCGAGAACCGGCGCCACAAGCTGGCCGAGCTGCTGCCCGAGGCGCGCATCGCCATCGCCCACGGCCAGATGCCCGAGCGCGAGCTGGAGCAGGTGATGCGCGACTTCATCGCCCAGCGCCACAACGTGCTGCTGTGCTCGACCATCATCGAAACGGGCATCGACGTGCCCAGCGCCAACACCATCATCATCAACCGCGCCGACAAGTTCGGCCTGGCCCAGCTGCACCAGCTGCGCGGGCGCGTCGGCCGCAGCCACCACCAGGCCTACGCCTACCTGCTGGTGCCCGACATCCAGGGCCTGACGAAGCAGGCGGCGCAGCGGCTGGACGCCATCCAGGCGATGGAAGAGCTGGGCTCGGGCTTCTACCTGGCGATGCACGACCTGGAGATCCGCGGCGCCGGCGAGGTCCTGGGCGAGCACCAGAGCGGCAACATGATGGAGGTCGGCTTCCAGCTCTACAACGACATGCTCTCGGAAGCGGTGCGGGCGCTGAAGTCGGGCCGCGAGCCCGACCTGCTGAGCCCGCTGAACGTGGCCACCGAGATCAACCTGCACGCCCCGGCGCTGCTGCCCGACGCCTACTGCGGCGATGTCCACGTGCGCCTGAGCCTGTACAAGCGCCTGGCCTCGGCCGAGAAGCCCGAGCAGATCGACGCCCTGCTCGAAGAGATCACCGACCGCTTCGGCCGCCTGCCGGCGCAGGGCCAGACGCTCTTCGACACCCACCGCCTGCGCGTGCTGGCGCGGCCCTACGGCGTGCTGAAGATCGACGCCGGGCCGAAGCTGATGAACATCACCTTCCGCGCCCGGGCGCCGATCGACGCCAAGCGCATCATCGAGCTGGTGCAGAAGAACCGCGCCGTCAAGCTCGCCGGCAACGACAAGCTGCGCATCGACCGCGAGATCGCCGCGCCGGCCGAGCGTGCGCAGTACCTGCGCGACCTGCTGCGCTCGCTGGGCCTGCCGCTGGCGCAGGGCGCCTGAGGCGGTTCAGCCCGCGGGGCGGGCCGGTGGCAGCAGCAGCTGCAATGCCTCGACGCGGCAGCTCGTGGGCAGCTGGCCGCGCGGGAAGACGCGCAGCAGGTCGAGCCGGCTCAACGTCATGCCGTCGCCCTGGTAGGCGATGCGCAGCACGGTGTCCAGCCCGACGCAGCCGGGCCCGGTGGTGACGAGCACGCGCCGCGTCGTGCCGAGGTGCACGACCAGGTGCGAGGCGTCGAGGGCGTCGAAGTTGCGGATGCTGAAGTTGGGCACCGTGTCCACCTCGGCGCCCGGCGCCCAGCCGCTGGCGGCGAGCTTGTCCTGCCAGGTCGGCTCGGGTGCCGCGGGCGCGTGAGCGCATGCGGCGAGCGACAGGGCCAGCGGCAAGGCAAGGGCAGTCGATTTCATGCGAGCTCCTGATGGCGGCCCCGGGCCAGGACCCGGGGCGTAGTCTGGCGCGGCCCCTTTGCGCCGATGTTGCGCCCAGGTCGCCGTACGTCTGCACCGCCGACGCCAGCGCCAGGCCCGGCAGAATGCGGCCATGAACGACGCCGCCGCCGCCCTTGCCGCCCGCCTCATCCGCAACTTCGACACCGCGCCGCGCGAGGCGTTCGAGCGCGCGCCGCTGTACGCCTGCGAAGGCGCGCGGCTGGCGCCTGGCACGGCGGCACTTCAGCTGGGCGCCAGCATCGACATCGTGCCGCCGGGCAAGCGCGCCTGCCCCTACCACTTCCACCACGCCGAGGAGGAGATGTTCATCGTGCTCGAAGGCAGCGCCACGCTGCGCGTGGCCGGCGAGATGCTGCCGCTGGTGGCGGGCGACATCGCCTTCATTCCGGCCGGGCCGGCGTACCCGCACCAGATCATCAACACCTCGAACGCGCCGCTGAAGTACCTGTCCATCAGCACCCATGCGCCGGTGGAGGTCTGCGAATACCCCGACTCGGGCAAGCTGCAGGCCAGCGGCCCGGGCCTGCGCTCGATGCACCGGCATGGCACGGCGCTGGACTACTGGGAAGGCGAACCTTGAGTGCCGTGGAAGTGGCGCCCGGCCTGCACCTGCGCGGCATCACGCCGCCGCTGCGCCTGGCCGACTACCGGCTGGTCGCCTTCGACATGGACTCGACGCTGATCAACATCGAGTGCATCGACGAGATCGCCGAGGTCGTCGGCCGCAAGGCCGAGGTGGCGGCCATCACCGAGGCCGCGATGCGCGGCGAGATCGCCGACTACGGCGACAGCCTGCGCCGGCGCCTGGCGCTGCTGCGCGGCGTGCCGCTGGCGGCGCTGGACGAGGTGTATGCGCGCCACCTGCAGCTCAACCCCGGTGTCGAGACCTTCGTCGACGCCTGCCGCACGGCGGGTCTGAAGACGCTGCTGGTGTCGGGCGGCTTCACCTTCTTCAGCGAACGCATACGCCAGCGGCTGCGGCTGGACTACGCGCGCGCCAACATGCTCGAAGTTGAAGACGGTTGCCTCACGGGCCGCCTCGTGCCGCGGCCGTGGGGCGAGGTGGTGGACGGCGCCGAGAAGAAGCGCGTGCTGCTGGAAGTGGCCGAACTGATGGGCATCGCGCCGGCGCAGACCATCGCCGTCGGCGACGGCGCCAACGACCTGCCGATGATGTCGGTGTCCGGCCTGTCGATCGCCTACCACCCCAAGCCGGCCGTGCGGGCGCTGGCCATGCTGTCCATCACCGCGGGCGGCATGGACCGGGCGCTGGAAGTCTTGCGGCCCTGATTTGCAGCCCTGATCCGCGGCCGCGAAGGCGGGCCTCAGGAGCCTTCGCTGTAGACCAGCTGAACGCGGTGGACGCGGGTCGCGGGCAGCGGCTCGAAGCGCCATTGCTGCAGCGCCGCCTGCACCTGCCGCTGCAGTTGCCGCGGCGTCGGCGGCAGCAGCGCGACGTCGGAAACGCTGCCGTCGGGCAGGATCGTCAGGTCGGCCAGCACCTCGTAGCTGCCACCCAGCTGTTCGCGCAGGCGCGCCGGGATCACCGGCTCGACCATCTGCGCCAGCCTGGGCGCAACGGCCGCCGCCACCTCGGCCAGCGGCACCGGCGCCGCCGGCAGCGGCGCCATCGCCGCGGCCGGGCCTTCGTCCTTCAGCGCCGCGACCGGGGCGGCCGTGGGCGTGGCCAGCAAGGGGCCGGCCGTCAGCACGATGGCGCTGCTGGCGACGAGACCGCGCGGCGCTGGCACGGCGCGGCTGGCGATGGCGGCATCCGTGCGCGTGGCCGGTTCGGCCATGGCTTCAGCCGGCTCGCCTTCGCCGCTGCCCTTGCGCTTGATCTTGGAGGCCTGCAGGATGATGCGCATCGGGTTGGCGGCCAGCCTTTGCGCGCGTTCCATCGCTGCAGCGGACTCGGCGGCGTCCGGCTTCTTGTCGGACTGGGCCCAGGTGGCCGAGGCGGCGGCCAGGCAGATCGCGGCCACCAGAAGACCTTGCGGATGCATCACAACGACACCTCATCGACTCTGCAGCGGGGGTTACCGGCGGTCTGAACCGCGGGGCCCTGGTGCGGGCCACCCGGGTTCGGGTCGCGCGATTCTAGGCAGTGCCGCGGCAGGGCGGGCCGCCGCCGCACCGCGGGCACGACGACAGGCGCACGGCCGGCGTGACAGTCGTTACCTGGCGTAGCGGTGGCGTCAGCGCAGGTTGCGGTCGAGGAAGGCTTCCAGCCGCCTGGCGAAGTCGACGTTGGTCGCCGTCAGGAACCAGTTGTGGCCTTCCTCGGGGTAGACCACCCACTCGGGCTCGCGGCCGGCGGCGCGCAGCGCGTCGCGCATGCGGTTGCCATGCTCGATGGGCACGCGCACGTCGCCGCCGCCGAAGGCCAGCAGCAGCGGCACCTGGATGCGCGCGGCCTGCTCCACCGGCGCCACCGCGGCAAAGTCCATGCTGTCGGGGCTGCCCATCAGCTGCGGCATCGAGTACTGGCGCTGCTCGTCGCTGGAGTCGGCCCAGCGGTTCCACTTGAAGAGCAGGCGCGGGTCGGTCACGGCCACCCAGGCGGCGCCGCAACGGTAGAGCTTGGGCTCGCGCACCAGGCCCATCAGCGTGGCGTAGCCGCCGTAGCTGGCGCCGGCGATGCAGGTGCGCTTGGCGTCGGCCCAGCCCTTCTCGGCAACCCAGCGCGTGGCGTCGGTGACGTCGTCCTGCATGGCGCGGCCCCACTGCTTCCAGCCGGCCTGGAAGTGCTCGGCACCATAGCCTGTGCTGCCGCGGAACTCGGGCTCGACGACGAGGTAGCCGCGCGAGGCCAGGAACTGCGCCCAGGGGTTGAACTGCCAATGCCCGCCGCGCAACCAGGGGCCGCCGTGCACCAGCACCACGGTCGGCAGCGGCTGGTCGGGCGCGGCACCGGCGGGGCGGGTGATCCACACCGGCACCTCGCGGCCGTCGCGGGCACGGAAGCGTTCCAGGTCCAGCTTGCCCATGCGCGCCGGCACGATGCCCGCGCGCACCGAACTGATCTGCCGCCACAGCGCCGGCTCGCCGCGCCAGACCCAGATCGAACCCGGGTCGCGGTCGGACCAGGAACGCACCAGCACCGTCATGTCCGGGTGGTCGCAGCGGCTGCATTGAAGGCGGTTGATGCGGCCGGGCAGGCGGCGGTCGATGTCTTCCTGCAGCGCCTTCAGCCGCTTGTCGAACCACACCGTGGTCTCGGCGTCGCTGTCCACGCGCATGCCCAGGGCCCGGCTGCCCGGGGTCTCGGTGACGAGTTCGCCATCGAAGTCGAAGCCCGCGACGCTGACCAGCGGCTCGGTGGCCGGCGCGCCCTTGGCGAAGTCGAAGCGCACCAGCTCCGACGTGCCGCCCTTGCCCGAGCCCCGCGTGACGTAGAGCTTGCCCGCGGCGTCGATGTAGGCGGGTACCCAGGGCGCCTGGTAGGTGTCGAACTCGGCCAGCGTGGCCCAGGCTTCCTGCCCCGGGGCGCGCCACAGCACCTTGCTGCGGCCCTGGTAGGTCTGCACCGCCACCCGCGGCTGCAGCTGGGCGTCGAAGAGCCAGCTGAAGACGTGTTCGGGGATTCCATAGGCCAGCGAGCTGGCGCGGCCGGTGGTGACGTCCAGGCGCTTGGGCAGCAGCGAATCGGGCTGGCCGGTGCTGTCGAAGCGCCATTCGCCGACGATGACCGTTTCGCCGCTGCCGGGGCCCGGGTGCAAGAGCACGTGGTACGGGCTCAGCCGCTGGCGGACGATGCGCGTGCCGGTCTCGTCCTGCGGCTGGTCCAGCAGCGACACCAGCTGCCGCAGCTCGCTGCCGTCGCGGCGCACGCTGTACAGGCCCGGGAAGTAGACCTGGTCGGCGCTGCCCTTGCTGCGGTCGACGACGTCGAAGACCAGGCGGTCGTCGTTGACCCAGTGAAAGACGCGCACGTCGGAGTTGGAGTAGCCCGCCACCAGGGTGGCCGCCTTGGCGCCCCCTGCCAGGTCCACCACGATGAGGCCGAGGCGGTCGCCGGCGATCGGCGCCGTGATGGCCAGCCACTGGCCCGAAGGCGAGAGTTCGGCCCGTTCAAGATCGGGGCGCTTGAAGAAGAGTTCGGCCGCAGGCAGACCCGTGGCGGCCGACGACGCTGCCGGTGCGGCCGCCGCCTGCGCCCACGCCGGGGCGACCGGTGCCGCGCAGAGCACCCAAGCGGCGACGAAGGCGCCGAGGCTTGATCGCATGTTTCCTCCCTGGAACTGCTTTGCGAGACATTCTGCCGCAGGCCCGCACGCTGGCCGCTCAGCCTTCCATTTGTCCCCAGGCCTTGTCCAGACGTTTCACGCTCACCGGCTGCGGCGTGCGCAGCTCCTGGGCGAACAGGCTCACCCGCAGCTCCTCGAGCAGCCAGCGGTGGTCGTCCATGCGCGCGTGCGGCGCGCCCTTCAGGTCGGCCAGGCGGCGCAGCCAGCGCTGCTCCAGCGGCCGCAGTTCGGCCAGGCGCGCGGCGTCGCGGGCGGGGTCGGCGCGCAGCTTGTCCAGACGCAGCACGACGCCCCTCAGGTAGCGCGGCAGGTGCTGCAGCGCGGCCCACGGCGTGCCGACCAGGAAGCGCTTGCCGACCAGGCGCTGCAGCTGCGCGGCGATGTCGTCGGCGACCTCGCGCGGCGGCTTGCTGTCCTTGAGCTTGCGCTGCGCCGCGGCGTACTCGGCCAGCACGACGCCGGCCTGGCGCGCGACCTCGGCCGCGATCAGGTTCAGCCGCGCCCGGCCCTCGTCCAGGCGCTGCCTGAAGCTGCGCTCGTCGGCAGGCAGCGGGTCGGCCAGGAAGGCGCGGTCCAGCGCCACCTCGATGACCTGGGCGCGCAGTTCCTCCAGCGTGCCCAGACCCAGGTAGGCGCCGGCCATGGTCTGCAGGCCGGGGATGTTCTTTTCCAGGTAGCGCAGCGGTTCCTTGAGCTGCAGCGCCACCAGGCGCCGCAGCCCGGCGCGGTGGCGCGTGGCGGCGGCCTCGGGTTCGTCGAAGACCTCGACCTCGACATGCGTGCCGTGGTCCACGAGAGCCGGAAAGCCCACCATCACCTGGCTGCCGCGGCGCACTTCCATCAGCTCGGGCAGTTCGCCGAAGGTCCACCCCGTGTGCTGCTGCGCGGCAGCCGGCGGCGGCGGCGCGGCGGGTGCCACCGTGGCGACGACGCCGCCGCGCTGCGGTGCGACCGCGACCGCGGCGGGCGCCGCGGGCGGCACCGCCTTCAAGGCCGCCAGCGCCTGGAAGGCACTTCGCGCCTGGCCGCCGAACTGCGCCTGCAGCCCCGCCAGGTCGCGGCCCATGCCGAGCTGCCGGCCATGCTCGTCGACGATGCGGAAATTCATGAACAGGTGCGGGCTCAGCTGCTCCAGCTTGAAGTCGTTGCGCTGCACCGCCAGCTGGGTGCGTTCGCGCACCGCCTTCAGCAGCGCGTCCATCAGCGCGCCCTGTGCGTAGGGCGCGGTCTCGCAGAACTCGGCCACGAACTCGGGCAGCGGCACCAGGCGTGAACGCGGCCGCTGGTGCAGCGTCTTCACCAGCGCCAGCACCTTGGCCTGCAGCATGCCGGGCACCAGCCATTCGCAGCGTTCCTCGCTGACCTGGTTCAGCGCGTACAGCGGCACCGCCACCGTCACGCCGTCCTTGTCGTCGCCCGGCTCGTGCAGGTAGCTGGCGCTGCAGTCGATGCCGCCCAGCCGCAGCGTGCGCGGGAAGCTGTCGGTGGTGATGCCGGCGGCCTCGTGCCGCATCAGCTCCTCGCGCGTCAGCTGCAGCAGCCGCGGCTGCTTCTTCACTTCGTCGCGGTACCAGCGCTCCAGGCTGGCGGCGCCGCAGACGTCCTTGGGCAGCTGCTGGTCGTAGAAGGCATGGATGAGTTCGTCGTCCACCAGCACGTCCTGCCGCCGCGCCTTGTGCTCGAGCTCCAGCACCTGCTGCACGAGCTTGCGGTTGTGGGCCAGGAAGGGCAGCTTCGTTTCCCACTCGTCGCCGACCAGCGCTTCGCGGATGAAGATGTCGCGCGCCGCCACCGGGTCGATGCGGCCGAAGTTCACCTTGCGGTCGTTGTAGATGACGATGCCGTACAGCGTGGCGCGCTCCAGCGCCACCACCTCGCCGGCTTTCTTCTCCCAGTGCGGCTCCAGCAGCTGCGTCTTCAGCAGGTGGCCGGCCAGCGGCGGTATCCACTGCGGGTCGATGGCGGCGATGCCGCGGCCGAACAGGCGCGTCGTCTCCACCAGTTCGGCGGCGACGATCCAGCGCCCCGGCTTCTTGCTCAGGTTCGAACCGGGGTGGCGCCAGAACTTGATGCCGCGGGCGCCCAGGTACCAGTCCTCGTCGTCGCTCTTGCAGCCGATGTTGCCCAGCAGCCCCGCCAGCAGCGACAGGTGCAGCTGCTCGTAGGTGGCCGGCTGCGTGTTCAGGCGCCAGCCCTGCTCGGCGACGACGGTGTGCAGCTGGCTGTGGATGTCGCGCCACTCCCGCACCCGGCGCGGGCTGATGAAGGCATCGCGCAGGCGCTGTTCCTGCTGGCGGTTCGTCAGCTTGTGCGGGTGGGCGCCGCCTTCGCCGTGGCCGCGACCGGCCTCGATCCACTGCCAGAGCTTGAGCGTGCCGACGAATTCCGAGCGCTCGTCGTCGAAGGGCTTGTGCTTCTCGTCGGCAGCCGCCGCGCGGTCCATCGGCCGGTCGCGCGCGTCCTGGCCACTGAGTGCGGCGGCGATGATGAGCACCTCGGTCAGCGCCTCGCGGTGGCGGGCTTCGAGGATCATGCGGCCGACGCGCGGGTCCAGTGGCAGCCGTGAGAGTTCCACGCCGATGGGCGTGAGTTCGTTGGCCTCGTCCACCGCACCCAGCTCGGCCAGCAGCGCGTAGCCGTCGGCGATGGCCTTCTTCGGCGGCGGCTCGATGAAGGGAAAGTCCTCGACCACGCCCAGGTGCAGCGCCTTCATGCGCAGGATCACGCCGGCCAGGCTGCTGCGCAGGATCTCGGGGTCGGTGAAGGGCGGGCGGGCCTTGAAGTCGTCCTCGCCGTACAGGCGGATGCAGATGCCGTTGGCGACGCGCCCGCAGCGCCCGGCACGCTGCTGCGCAGCGGCCTGGCTGACCGGCTCGATCTGCAGCTGCTCGACTTTGTTGCGCCAGCTGTAGCGCTTCACGCGCGCCTGGCCGGCGTCGATGACGTAGCGGATGCCGGGCACCGTGAGCGAGGTCTCGGCGACGTTGGTGGCCAGCACGATGCGGCGGCCGTTGCCGGCTTCGAAGACGCGGTCC
>CAIWPS010000208.1 GCA_903914615.1 uncultured beta proteobacterium
CCCGCGGCGCGCAGGATGGACACGCAAGCCGCGTCCACGCCGGGCTGTTCGCCTTCATGCAGCGGCGAGTTGTGCTGGGTCGGCAGGTCGGAGGTGGCGATCACGTCCTTGATGCCCACTAGCAGCCAATGCAAGGCGCCCAGCGGCTCGCCCGCAGCGTGGCGGCGGTCCGCAGCGCGCGCCTGGGCCAGCACGTGTTCGGGCCGCACGGTCACCCAGGCGCGCACTTCGACGTCGCGGGCGGCCATGCGCTGCAGGCAGCTGTTGGCCAGGGCTTCGGCGCTCAGTTTTCACCTCTTTTCGCCGCTTGGCGCCGGACAGGCCTCTGAAGGTCCCGCTCGCCGAGTGCTCACCGGCCGACAGTTGGGTCAACGCTTGACCTTGCGCAGAGGGAGCGCCCCACCAACACACGTCTCATGATGGCACACAGGCGCGGCAGCAGTCTCGTAGACAACGCTGCCGCCGGCATGCCGAAGCCGTGCCCGAGCGCTCGATCAGGACTCGCAATCGCCGCTCAAAGCACGCCGCAAGTAGCGCCTATGCCGACCTACTGCGCTCGCGCCAGGCGCGCGGCCAGTTCGTCGTGCTGGAGCCTGAACTTGTCGGCGTTCTTCCTCAGCTTCGCCAGGTTGTGAAGCTTCCACTGCAGCGCCGGCAGCTCTGCGATGTGCGCATGACGCAGCAACTGCCACTCCGGTTCAGCGCGCACCACTGACAACAGGAACTGGCGGTGACGGGGCTGCAAGGCGCGCGGCAGTTCGTGCATCAAGCGCTGGCGCGTCGCCACCAGTTCGCCGAGATCGACAGGGGCCGAGGTCATCCCGACGAACTCGCTCTCGAACACGGCTTCCAGCGGCTTCTCGTTTGGGAAAAGCACCTCGTGAGTGGGCCTGTTGTGGCCGGCCAGGTAGATCACGAAGCAATCCAGAAGGTCCTCGCTCCACCCGCCGCCGGCCAACATCAGTTGCACGTCGAAGAGATCTCGCGGGTGCTGTCGATCGAGCGCCGCGACCAGCTTCCCGGCATAGAGCTCTGGCGCGGCCAGGACAGGCACTTCGACATTGGCCGAGAACATCTGCTGGGCTGCGGGCGCCAACGCCCGGCGCTCAGGTGGCAGCACCGTGCCCCGGAAGACAAAGTTCACCTCGACCTTGACCTCCAGGGCTCCGTCGCTCACGAACAGCTTGGCTTCTGTGCCGTCCTTGGATTTGCGCAGGGTTGCAGAGAACCCCAGCGCCTGGACCCGGGCCTGTGCCGCTGCCAGCTCGGCGCCAATGGCGACCAGCGCTTCTTCGCGCGGCAGCCCGTGCGGGACGAATACGACGTCGATGTCCACCGACAACCGAGGCATGTCCTGCAGGAAGAGGTTCAGGGCCGTGCCACCCTTCATTGCAAATGCAGTCGTATCGAAGATCGCCGGCGCAACGGCGAGCAAGAGCTGCACGGTGCGGACGTAGTCGGCGTTCAAGATGGCCGCTTCAGGTTGAGGCGTTCGCCGGTCTTCGTGGCCGACACCCAGCGCCGGCCTCCACCCAGGCGTTCGCTGTGGCGGCGGGCCAGCTCTGCCCATGGAAGGTCCAGGTCGTCGGCGAACGAGTGGGCCAGCCGGGCCACCTTGATCCGCTTGAGATGGGCCAGCAGGGTGTCCAGCACGTCCGTGCGCAAGGACCGCGCGCCCTCCACGAGATGGCGCGCCTCTTCGATGCCCTGACTCTTGCCGACGTCGCTCAGCAGTTCCAGCATGGCGCGCTCGGGCACCGAGACGAGGACGTCGGAACGGCCTCCTGGCAACGGCGCCAAGCCCAGGCCTGGGGGAAGCGCGTCGTCGAACAGGTGGGTCGCCTGATACGTGGCCGAGAACGCCGCCGTGAGCCAAGCCGGGAGTCGGGCAGGCGCGTCGCCCCAGAGGACCAGCCGCTCCTTGAACGCCAGGTTGTGGCGGACGCCTCGCCAGCCAAGAGCGGTCTTGCCGGCGACATGCAGGCCGGGGAGCTGCGTTCCCAGCCATGCCAGTGTGGCGTCGCGGTTCAGCTCGTCCCCCGGCAGCAGGTAGACGCCGCGGCCAAGCCGACGCAGCCAGCCGCTCTCGGCCAGCCGGCCAACCTGCTTTGCGGTGAGGCCCCGGTCCCGCAACAGCTGCGTTGACAACGGAGTGCCACGCGGCAGCGACGCCAGAGCCTGTCGGAATAGGACGCTTGGGCTAGATCCCATGGAGCGGACATTATCGCTCTTTTTCTATGCATCATCCAAACGACACGCGGCAATCGAGTCTTCCGTACGCATAAACGGCAGGCGCTTATGCCCGGCCAAACGGCAGTTCGACGAATTTTCTATGCCGACCGCCATGCGCCGACCAGCCCCTCAACTCGCCGGTGAACCACATGCCATGGACCCCAGCGCGGGGCGGCTCGGAGGTAGAGGCCACTGGCCCGATCGCGCAGGCGAACCGCCAGCGAAGCACCTTTAGTCACCAGGCAAGGGCCGCACCGTCAACAAGCGCTTCGCCGTGATGTGCGCGCTGGCATTACCTGATCGACGCCGACTTCTGCAA
>CAIWPS010000209.1 GCA_903914615.1 uncultured beta proteobacterium
ACGCAGGCCTCGCTGCAGCGCAGGTCGTTGACGTAGGCCGACCAGGTCTTGCCGGTCTCCCTTCGGAAGTAGCGGCTGAAGGCGGCCGGCGAGACATGGGCCACGCGAGCCGCGTCTTGAACGCGAAGCTCGGTCGCCAGGTGGCGCTGGATCCAGTCGGCGACGAGATCGATGCGGCGGTCGGCGCGGCGCGCGCGGGGGTCGTCGGCGGCGCTGCGCAGCGGGCTGCTGGCGATGGGGTGCAGGTCGGCTTCGCCCAGCGCGAGCTGGCGCAGGATGCCCACCAGGCCGCCCAGCCGGGCGAGCGCGTCGGCGTCGCGCATCGCGACCAGCAGCGCCGTGATCGCCGCATGGCTGACGCCGACGATGGCCAGGCCGCGGCGCGCCCGCTCGGCCAGCGGCCGCAATGCCGCCAGTTCGGGCAGCAGCGGCTGCTCCAGCAGCGCCACCGGGAACTGCAGCACCGAGGCCGCCAGCGGCGGCTCGCCCGGCCCGAGTGGCCGCCCGGAGCTCGTCCAGTTGTGCGGCACCTGCGGACCCAGCAGCACGAGGTCGCCGTCGCCGAAGGGTGCAGCGCTGTCGCCCACCACGCGCACGCCGCTGCCGCGCTCGATCCAGGTCAGCTCCAGCTGGGCGTGGCGGTGGCGCGGGCCGCCGAAGGCCGCGAGCTCGAAGCGCGCGTAGCGGAACGAGCGGTCCGGGTGGGTGACATGTTCCTCGGTGACCCGCATGGCGCGATTGTCGCGGCCAGCGTGTCGGAAGAGTGTCGAAGCGGGTCATCGCCGGCTCACATGCGGCGCGCCGGCACGGCGACACTGCGCCGCCAGCAAGAGCCCGCAACGATGAGCCTTCCCGACAACGACTGGTGGCGCGGCGCCGCGATCTACCAGATCTACCCGCGCAGCTTCGCCGACAGCAACGGCGACGGCATCGGCGACCTGCCCGGCATCACGGCGCGGCTGCCCTATGTCGCCCGCCTGGGCGTCGACGGCCTCTGGCTCTCGCCCTTCTTTCCGAGCCCGATGCGCGACTTCGGCTACGACGTCAGCGACCATTGCGGCGTCGACCCGATGTTCGGCACGCTGGCCGACTTCGACGCGTTGTTGCAACGCGCGCATGAACTTGGGTTGAAGGTGCTGATCGACCAGGTGTGGTCGCATACCGCGCTGGAACACCCCTGGTTCCAGCACAGCCGCGGCAGCCGCGACAACCCCCGGGCCGACTGGTACGTGTGGGCCGACGCCAGGCCCGACGGCAGCCCGCCCAGCAACTGGCAGAGCTGGATGGGCGGCCCCTGCTGGACCTGGGAGCCGCGGCGCCGCCAGTACTACCTGCACAACTTCCTGCCGCAGATGCCCGACCTGAACCTGCACCACCCCGCGGTGCAGGACGCCATCCTGGACGTGGCGCGCTTCTGGCTGGACCGTGGCGTCGACGGCTTCCGCCTGGACACCGCCAACTACTACTGCCACGACCGCAGCTTCAAGGACAACCCGCCGCAGCCCCCCGAGCGCCGCGGCGACCTGCCGGCGGCGATGCAGCAGCACCTGCACAACATCTGCCAGCCCGAGACACTGCCCTTCCTGCAGCGCGTGCGCGCGCTGCTCGACGGCTACGGCGGCCGCATGACGGTGGCCGAGATCGGCTCGGCCAACAACCTCGAACGGATGGTCGAGTACACGCGGGGCAGCGAGCGGCTGCACACGGCCTACTCCTTCATGCTGCTCGGCGCAGCGCCAATGCCGCGACAGCTCGCGCAGATGATGGCGCCCTGGCAGCAAGGCGAGGGCGCCACGGCCTGGCCTTCGTGGGCGCTGTCCAACCACGACGCGCCGCGCGTGGCCACGCGCTGGGCGCAGGGCGATGCGCGGCGCGCGCAGCAGCTGCTCGTGCTGCTGGCCTGCCTGCGCGGCACGGTCTTCCTCTACCAGGGCGAGGAACTGGGCCTGCCACAGAGCGAGCTGGCCTTCGAGGACCTGCAGGACCCCTACGGCAAGGCCCACTGGCCGCGCGACCCCGGCCGCGACGGCTGCCGCACGCCCATGCCGTGGCAAGCCGACGCGCCCCATGCCGGCTTCGGCAGCGCCCGCCCCTGGCTGCCCGCCGACCCGGCGCACCGCGCGCTGGCGGTGGACCGGCAGGAGGCCGACCCGGCATCGACGCTGCACCTGGCGCGCCGCGTGCTGGCCTTGCGCCGTGCGCACCCGGCGCTGCGGCTCGGCGCTTTCGAGACGCTGCATGCCGACGACGCGCTGCTCGTCATCCGCCGCGAACACCGCGGCAGCGCCGTGCTCGCGGCCTTCAACCTGGGCGCCGAGGCGGCCAGCCATGCCCTGCCTGAACCCTGGCCTGCCAGCGACACGGCCCTCGTCCTGAACGGCGCCCGCGTCGAGGGTCGGCGCCTGCACCTGCCCCCGGCTGCAGCCTTGGTGCTGCCGCTCCCGCGCTGAACGTCAACCACCATCCGCCGTGGACATCGACAGCCCCTACCCGCTGCAGGCCGAACAGATCGCCGCCTTTGCGCGCGACGGCCACATCAAGCTCAAGCAGGTTCTCTCGCCCGCGGCGCTGGCGCACCACGGCGCCGAGATCACGCGGCTGACGATCGCGCTGAACACGCAGACCCGGCCCCTGGCCGAGCGCAGCACCTACGACCGCGCCTTCCTGCAGGTGATGAACCTCTGGGAGCACAGCGCAAAGGTGCAGCAGTTCGTGCTGGGCCGGCGGCTGGGCCGCATCGCCGCCGAGCTGCTGCAGGTGGACGGCGTGCGCCTTTACCACGACCAGAGCCTGTACAAGGAACCCGGCGGCGGCCTCACGCCGGCGCATGCCGACCAGTACTACTGGCCGCTGGCCAGCGACCGCACCATCACCGCCTGGATTCCGCTGCAGGCCGTGCCCGAGGCCATGGGCCCGCTGGGCTTCTGGTCGCGCAGCCAGAGCGTCGAATTCGGCCGCCAGCTGGGCATCAGCGACGAGAGCGAGGCGAAGATCAGCGCCAACATGGCGCGCCACGGCTTCGCATTCGCCAGCGGCCCGTTCGAGCTCGGCGAAGTCAGCTTCCACCTCGGCTGGACCTTCCACAAGGCCGGTGCCAACATCAGCGACAGGCCGCGCGCGGTGATGACGGTGATCTACATGGACGCTCAGATGAGGCTCGCCCCCGCGCTGAGCGCGGCGCAGGCCAACGACCGCGACCAGTGGTGCCCGGGCGTGCGGCCCGGGCAGCGGGTCGACACGCCGAAGAACCCCGTCGTCTGGCAGCGCGCCTGATCGCGCCGCCGCACACCGAACCCGCCATGCAGGAGAACCCCCTTGCGCAAGATGCTCACCGGCCTGCTGGCCGCAGCCTGGATGGCCGCCGCCATGGCACAGCCGCTGCCTGAAGTGGCGGTGGGGCGCATCGAGCGCCTGCCGCCCATCGCCTCGACATTCGTCGATGCGCGGCCGGTGGACGTCTGGCTGCCCGCCGGCTACAGCCCCGCCAGGCGCTACGACGTGCTCTACATGCACGACGGCCAGATGCTCTTCGACGCCAGCAAGAGCTGGAACCACCAGGCCTGGGACGTGCACCTCGCCGTCGATCGGCTGGTGAAGGCCGGGCGCATCCCCGACACCATCGTCGTCGGCGTCTGGAACAACGACAAGCTGCGCCACAGCGAGTACTTCCCCGAGAAGTTCCTGCCCTTCGTGCCCGAGCCGCTGCGCCAGACCTTCATCGACAAGGCCTTGCAGGGCCGGCCGCGCGCCGACGCCTACCTGCGCTATGTGGTGCAGGAACTCAAGCCCGCCATCGACGCCCGCTACGCGACCCGGCCCGGGCGCGAGCACACCTTCCTCATGGGTTCCAGCATGGGCGGGCTGATCTCGATCTATGCCCTGTCCGAGTACCCGCAGGTCTTCGGCGGCGCGGCCTGCCTGTCCACGCACTGGGTCGGCAATTCCGAGCCCAACGCGGCGCTGCCGCTGGCGGCCTTCAACTACCTTCAGGCGCAGCTGCCCGACCCCGCCACGCACCGCCTGTACATGGACCACGGCACCGCAGATCTCGACGCGCTGTACGCGCCTTACCAGGTCTTCGTCGACCAGATCGTGCGCGACCGCGGCTACACCGCGGCCCAGAGCCGGAGCCGCGTCTTCGAGGGCCAGGGGCACAACGAACGCGCCTGGGCGGCGCGGCTGGACGAGGTGCTGCCCTTCCTGCTGGGGCCGCGATGAGCGGGTGGCGGCCGTCGCTGCCGCTGGCCACGGCACTGCTGTGCCTGGCCGCGGCGGCGCAGGCCGGCCGCCCCACAGACCACATCGCCGACCACATCACCGACCGCGTCGACCCCTTCATCGGCACCGGCGGCACCGGCCACACCTTCCCCGGCGCCGTCGTGCCCTTCGGCATGGTCGCACCCAGCCCCGACAACGCCGACGGCGGCTGGGACTACAGCAGCGGCTACCAGTACGGCGCGCCGCGCATCCTGGGTTTTTCCAACACCCACATCAGCGGCGCCGGCATCCCCGAGCTCGGCGACGTGCTGCTGCAGCCGGCCTGCGGCTCGCCCTGGAACTCGGCCACCGCCGACTTCTCCGCCAGCTACGACAAGAAGACCGAAACGGCCCGCCCCGGCTACTACGCGGTGGCGCTGCGCGAACAGGGCGTGCGCGTGGAGCTCACCGCCACCCAGCGCGTCGCCGTGCAGCGCTACCGCTGCGCCGGCGCGACGGCGATGCAGGTGCTGGCCGACCTGCAGCACGGCCTGCGCTTCGGCGACGGGCCGCGCGTCACCGCGGCCGAGGTGCAGGTGGATGCCGCGGCCGGCGAGATCAGCGGCACCGTGCGGTCGAAGAACTGGGTCGAGCGCGAAGCCTCGTTCGTGCTGCACTTCGACCGCCCCATCGCCGCCGTCGAGACGCTGCCGCCGCGCCCCGGCGAGCGCGCGCCGCGCTACGTGCTGAGCTTCGAGCTGCCCCACGGTGCCGCGCTGCAGGCGCGCGTGGCGCTGTCCACCGTGGACGTGGCCGGCGCCCGCGGCAACCTCGCCGAGGCCGCAGGCCGCAGCTTCGAGCGCATCCGCGCCGATGCCGACCGCGCCTGGTCGGCGCTGCTCGGCCGCATCCGCATCGACGCGCCGGCGCGCCAGCAGCGCATCTTCGCCACCGCGCTGTACCACGCGCTCATCCACCCCAGCGACATCGCCGACCGCGACGGCCGCGTGCGCGGCCCCACCGGCGAGGTCTTCAGCCCGCGCGGCGGCCACTACTACAGCACGCTGTCGCTGTGGGACACCTTCCGCGGCGTGCAGCCGCTGTTCACGCTGCTGGTGCCCGAGCGCGTCGACGGCATCGTGCAGACGCTGCTGGACCACCAGCGCCTGCAGGGCTACCTGCCGCTGTGGACGGCCTGGGGCCGCGAGACCTGGACCATGATCGGCAACCCCGCGCTGCCCGTCATCGCCGGCGCCGTGGCCCGGGGTTTCAGCGGCTTCGACCGCGCCGCGGCGCTGCGTGCGATGGTGCAGACCTCGACGGCGCCGCGGCCCGACGCGCCGGCCTGGGCGCAGCGCGACTGGGGCGGCTACGACGAGCTCGGCTACCTGCCCATCGACAGGACCGCCGGCGAGGCGGTGAGCAAGACGCTCGAATACGGCATCGGCGACGACGCCGTGGCGCGCGTGGCCGCCGCACTCGGCCATGCCGATGTGGCGCAGCGCTTCGCTGCGCGCGCCCAGGGCTGGCACGCGCTGTGGGACGCCGACACGCAAAGCCTGCGCGGCCGCGACAGCCAGGGCCGCTGGCGCACGCCCTTCGACCCGCTGGTGCCCACCTCGCCGATGAACAACCCGGGCGACTACACCGAGGCCAACGCCTGGCAGTACACGCTGACGCCGGCGCTGCACGACCCCGCCGGCCTGGTGCAGGCGATGGGCGGCGCCGCGGACTTCGAGCGCTGGCTCGACCGCTTCTTCGCCACCGCTGCACCGGGCGACAACAAGCAGCTCGGCCAGGAAGGCCTGATCGGCCAGTACGCCCACGGCAACGAGCCCAGCCACCACATCGCCTACCTCTATGCCTGGACGGCGTCACCGTGGAAGGGCCATGCGCTCGTCCGGCGCATCGTGCGCGACTTCTACGCCGACCGGCCAGACGGCATCATCGGCAACGACGACTGCGGCCAGATGAGCGCCTGGCTGGTGATGTCGACACTGGGCTTGTACCCCGTGGTGCCTGCCAGCGCCGACTACGCGCTGGGGGCGCCGCAGGTGCGCGGCGCCTGGATCGCCTTGCCGGGCGGGCGCGTGCTGCGCATCGTCGCCCAAGGATTCGCGTCGTCACGGCCCTACGCCGAGCGCGCGACGCTGGCGGGCCGCGCAGTCGACCCGCGG
>CAIWPS010000210.1 GCA_903914615.1 uncultured beta proteobacterium
CCCGTATCGCGCGTTGACTTGCTCACCTACCTTGATCAACACAAGATCGGTACCCGGCTGTTGTTTGCCGGCAATCTCACGCGCCAGCCCTACATGCAGGGGCGCAACTTCCGCGTCAGCGGAGATCTGGCGCGCACCGACGTCGTGATGCACCGGACCTTCTGGCTCGGCGTCTACCCGGGCCTGGGCGAGGCGCAGCTGGAGCACGTGGCCAGCCGGGTCGAAGAATTCTTCGGTCTCGGGTTCTGAGCCGCGCCGCCATGGCCCGTCGCGCCGACACCATCCTGGCCGAGGATGTCGCCAGCATCCTCGCGACCGACCTGCCCTGGCACGCGCTCTCGGGATGCACGGTGGCCGTCACCGGCGCCGGCGGCTTCCTCGGCGGCGCCCTCGTGCACGCGCTGCTGGGCCTGAACGACCGTGGCCGGCTCGAACGGCCGCTGAAGGTGGTGGCGATCGGGCGCGACCCCGAGCGCCTGCGCCAGCGCTGGTCGGGCCGTGCCGACGCGCAGGCGCGCGGCTGGCTGGCGCTGCTGTGCTGCGACCTCGCCCAGCCCGAGGGCCTGGTGCTGCGCGCCGACCACATCGTTCATGCCGCCAGCCAGGCGAGTCCGAAGTTCTACCGCACCGACCCGCTCGGCACCCTGGCGCCGAACGTGATCGGCACCTGGGCGCTGCTGCGGCAGGCGCAGGCGCACGGCAGCCGCAGTTTCCTGTACATCAGCAGCAGCGAGGTCTACGGCCAGGCGGCGCGCGCCGACGCGCTGCGCGAAGGCGACCTCGGCATCGTCGACCCGACCGACGTGCGCTCGTGCTACGCCGAGAGCAAGCGCATGGGCGAGACGATGTGCCTGTCCTGGGCCCATCAGCATGGCCTGCACGTCGGCATCGCACGCCCCTTCCACACCTACGGGCCGGGCCTGGCGCTGGACGACGGGCGCGTGTTCGCGGACTTCGTCGCCGACGTCGTGCACGGGCGCGACATCGTGATGAACAGCGATGGCAGCGCCCGGCGCGCCTTCTGCTACGTCAGCGATGCCGTGCGCGGCCTCCTGCACATCCTGCTGCGCGGCGAGCGTGGCGGCGTCTACAACGTGGCCAACCCCGGCGCCGAGCTGTCGGTGCTGGAGCTGGCCTCGCTGCTGTCCACCCTCGTGCCGGGGCACCACATCGGCGTGCGCCGCGCCGCGCCCGCCGGCGGCCACTACATGCCCAGCGGGATCGCGCGCCTGCTGCCCGACGTGAGCCGACTGCAGGCCACCGGCTGGCAGCCGACGGTGGGTGCGGCAGAAGGCTTCACGCGCATGATCGAAAGCTACCTTTGACCCTGAGCACCCTGAACCCGCCGCACGCCGACCTCGGCGCCGGCCGACTGCAGCGCATCGAAACGCCTGCGCCGCAGCCCCGCGCCACGCCACCGGCCGCGACCGGCAGCGTCGAGCTCGCACGCGCGGTGCGTCGCCACGCCCTGCAGATGGTGGCGCGCGCGAAGGCCTCGCACATCGCCAGCGCGCTGTCGATCGCCGACATCGTCGCCGTGCTGTACGGCGGCGTCCTGCGCCTGGACCCCGCAGCGCCGCGGGCGCCGTGGCGCGACCGCTTCATCCTGAGCAAGGGCCACGCCTGCGTCGCGGTGTACGCCGCGCTGGCCGAGCGCGGCTTCTTCCCGGTCGAGTGGCTGGCGCGCTACGGCGCCGACCACTCGCCGCTGATGAACCACATCAGTCACCACGTTCCCGGGGTCGAGTTCAGCACCGGTGCCCTCGGCCACGGCCTGCCCTTCGGCGTCGGCAAGGCCCTGGCAGCCCGGCGCAGCGGCCAGCCCTGGCGCGTGCATGTCCTGCTCAGCGACGGCGAGATGGACGAAGGCAGCAACTGGGAGGCGCTGATGTTCGCGGCCCACCACCGCCTGGACCGGCTGCAGATCGTGATCGACTACAACAAGCTGCAGAGCCTGGGCACGGTCGCCCAGACGCTGGCGCTGGAGCCGCTGGCCGCCAAGCTGGAGGCCTTCGGCTGGACGGTGCACGAGGTCGACGGGCACGACCATGCCGCCCTGGCCAGGCATCTCGCCGGCGCACCGTGGGTGGCGGGCCGCCCCTCGGCGCTCATCGCGCACACCGTGAAGGGCCGTGGCGTCAGCTTCATGGAAAACCGCGTCGAATGGCACTACCGCAGCCCCGATCCGGCGCAACTGGCGGCCGCGCTCGCCGAACTGGAGCGCCCCCATGCGTAACGCCTTCATCGACGAACTGGTCGAGCTCGCACGCGTGCACCCTCACGTCGCCCTCGTCGTGGGCGACCTGGGCTACTCGGTCGTCGAGCGCTTTGCCGACGAATTCCCCGATCGCTTCGTCAACGCCGGCGTGGCCGAGCAGAACATGACCGGCCTGGCCGCCGGCATGGCCAGCGAGGGCTACCACGTCTTCACCTACTCGATCGCCAACTTCCCGACCTTCCGCTGCGCCGAGCAACTGCGCAACGATGTCGACTACCACCGCCTGGCGGTGACGGTGGTGGCCGTGGGTGGCGGCCTGGCCTACGGTGCGCTGGGCTACTCCCACCATGCGGTGCAGGACTACGCACTGCTGCGCTCGTTCCCGAACATGCTGCTGGCCGCCCCCGGCGACCCGCTGGAGGTGCGTGCCTGCATGCGCTACCTGGTGCAGCATCCGCAGCCTTCCTACCTGCGCCTGGGCAAGGCGGGCGAGCCCTGCTTCCACGCCGAGGTGCCCGCGGTGACGCCCGGGCGCTGGCTGCGGGTCGCAGGCGAGGCGGCCCCCGACGGCACGGGCACGGCGCTCGTCGCCACCGGCGCCGCGCTGGGCCACGCGATGGCGCGCCGCGCGCTTCCCGAGCATCGCACGAGCACCGTCTATTCGCTGCCGCTGTGGAGCATGGCCAGCAAGGCGCTGCAGGCCGGGCAGTTGGCATCGCATGCGCGCGTCGTGACGCTGGAAGACCACCTCGTGGATGGCGGCTTCGGCTCGTGGATGATGGAATCGCTGCACTCGCGGCCCGAGTTGCGTGCGCGGCTGCAGGCCGTGGCGCTGGATGCCCAGGTGTGCGGCACGGTCGGCTCGCAGGACATGCTCAATGCCCTCGGCGGCCTGAGCGCCGCCGTGCCGGCCTGAAGCCCGCAGGGAGCCCGTGATGAGCGACACCTTCAGCGCCTGCAGCACCGGCGCCCCGCGCCTGTCCATCTGCATACCCACCTTCGACCGCGCGCAGTTCATCGGGCTGGCGATCGGCAGCGTGCTGGCGCAGGCGGCGGGGCTGCCGGTGGAGGTCGTGGTCTGCGACAACGCGTCCACCGACGCCACCGAAGCGCTGGTGCGCAGCCTCATGGCCCGCCACCCCCGGTTGCGCTACGAGCGCAACGGCGTCAACCTCGGCGCCGACCAGAACACGCTGCGCGCGGCCTCGCATGCCCGCGGCGACTACCTGTGGATCCTCGGCAGCGACGACGCGATACCCGAAGGCGCCATCGCCGCCGTGCTGCAGGCCATCGCCGACGGCGCACCCGCCGTGGTGATGGGCGACGCGGTGGACTGCGACATCGAGCTGCAGCCCACCGGGACGCTGAAGTTCCTCGCCGGGCCGGCGGCCGAATACGACTTCGCGCAGACGACCGACAGGCTCCGCTTCCTCGAGGCCTGCACGATGACGGCCTCGCTGTTCGGCTATCTCAGCTCGATGGTGTTCCGACGCGCGCTGTGGTGTGCGATGCCGCTGGCCCGATGGAGCATCGGCACGGCCTATCCGCAGGTCTTTCGCGCCCTGGACATGCTGTGCAAGGGGCCGGGCCAGCTGCGTTACCTGGCCACGCCGATCGCCCTCGACCGGCGCAACAACTGCTCATACGAGGCCGAGTTCGGCATGGTGGCGCGCATCACCATCGACCTGCGCATGGCGCGGCTGGCGATCGACGAATACTTTTCCGCCGAGCTGGCCTTGCGCAACGGCCTGCGCCGCTTCGTGCGCCGCTGCTCGGGGCGCATCTTCCTTTCGCGCACGCGCGTCGGCGTGCCGGTGCTGGACGAACTGATCGAGTTCTTCGAGCCCGACGACACTGCGCTGCCGGCGCGGGAAGACTGGCCCTGCAGCCCCGGCGTCGTGCGCCTGCGAGAGCGGCTGCAAGGCCTGGCGGCGGGCCAACGCCTGCTCGCTGCCGAAGGCCTGCTGCACATCGGTTACCGCACGCACGCACGGGCCCATCAGCGCCCGGTCAACCCCCTGGCCATCGGCGTCGACGAAGGCTTCTCGGGCTACGACGGCGTCACGCTGCCGTTCGAGGACGGCACCCGGCCTGCGATCCTGCTCGGCCCGCTGGCGGCGCTGCCGCCCGACCTGCCGGCGGTGCTGCACGAGTGCCGGCGCGTGCTGGCTCCCGCCGGCCTGCTGGCCCTGGTCGTCGACAGCGGCGGCGGTGGAAGTGCCAGCGCGGCGGCGCTGCTGGGTGCGGTTGAAGCGGCGCTGGGCACCGGCAGCTTCCGGCTGCTGCATGCCGCCGAGGTGGAAGCGGACGCCGACGGCGGGGCACAGATCGAGCTGCTGCTGGTCCTGCGCGGCGCGACGCCGGCGG
>CAIWPS010000211.1 GCA_903914615.1 uncultured beta proteobacterium
TCGATCTGCGCGCCGCCGTAGCCCAGCGAGCGCAGCAGCTCGCGCGTGTCGGCGCCCAGGCCAGGCGGGCCCTGGCGCAGCGGCAGGCGCCGGCCGTCCAGCGTCAGCGGCAACAGGGCGGCGCGGGTGGCGATGGCACGGCCGGCGCCGCTGCAGTCGCCGGGCACGTCCAGCGGCGCCAGGCCGCCGGTGGCGGCCAGGTGCGGGTCGTCGAACAGCTCTTGCGGCCGCGTGATGGGCGCGTAGGGCAGGCCGCGGGCCTCGAAGCGGCGGCCCAACTCGGCGGCCGTGAACACGCCCAGGCACTGCCGCAGCAGCGGGATCAGCCACTCGCGCGCCTGCACGCGCAGGTTGTTGCTTGCCAGCCGCGCGTCGGCCTGCAGTTCGGCCAGGCCAAACTCGTCGCACAGCAACGCCCACTGGGTGTCGCTGACGGCGGCAAGGAAGATCTGCTCGCCGCCGGCCACCGTGAACACGTCGTAGACGGCCCAGGCGCTGATGCGGCTGGGCATGGGCGCGGCGGGCTGGCCCGTCACCGCGCACTGCATCATGTGCTGGGCGACGAGGAAGACGTTGTTCTCGAAGAGGGCGCTCTGCACCTCGGTGCCGCGGCCGCTGCCGTGGTCCTTGTGGTCGCGCTGCAGCAGCGCAGCCAGCGCGCCGATGGCGCCGAACATGCCGCCCATGATGTCGTTAACGCTGCTGCCGGCGCGCAGCGGGCGGCCCTCGGGGCCGGTCATGTAGGCCAGGCCACCCATCATCTGCACCACCTCGTCCAGCGCCGTGCGCTGCGCGTAGGGCCCGGGCAGGAAGCCCTTGTGCGAGACATGCACCAGCCGCGGGTTCAGCCGCTGCAGCGCCTGCGGGCCCAGGCCCAGCCGCTCCATCGTGCCGGCCTTGAAGTTCTCGCTGAAGACATCGGCGGTGCCCACCAGGCGCAGCACGATCTCCAGGCCGCGCGCGTCCTGCACGTTCACAGCCAGGCTCTTCTTGTTGCGGTTGAACATGGCGAAGAACCCCGCGCCCGAGCCCAGCAGCCGGCGCGTGGGGTCGCCGGCGATGGGCTCGACCTTGACGACCTCGGCACCCAGGTCCGCCAGGATCATGCCGCAGGTCGGGCCCATCACCATGTGGGTGAACTCGACCACCCGCACGCCGGCCAGCGGCAGGGCGGCCTCAGCCATGGCGGGCTTCCTGGCGCCAGCCCCTGGGCAGGCCGGCCTCGGGCGCCATGCCGTACAGGGGCTCGCCCGGCAGGCCGGCGCGCAGCGGCGCGCGCGCGGCGAACAGCGCTTCGAGGTCGATGCCGGTGCGCACGCCCATGGCCTCGAACATGAAGACGAGGTCCTCGGTGACGACGTTGCCCGAGGCGCCCGGCGCACAGGGGCAGCCGCCCAGGCCGCCGAGCGAACTGTCGAAGGTCCGCACGCCCACGTCCCAGGCCGCCAGGCAGTTGGCCAGCCCGAGGCCGCGCGTGTTGTGCAGGTGGGCCGCGCCGGTCTTCTCGCCGACGGCGGCGAACAGGCGGGCGAACAGCCGCCGTACCTGCGCCGGGTTGGCCATGCCGGTGGTGTCCGACAGGCCGGTCTCGTCGGCGCCAGCGGCCACCACTTGGCCGGCCAGCCACACCACCTCGTCCTCGGCCACCGCGCCCTGCAGCGTGCAGCCGAAGGCGGTGGAGATGCCGGCCTCGATGCGCACCCGCGGCGCGTGGGCGTCGCGCAGCTCGACGATGCGCCGCACCTCGTTCACCATCTGCTCGCGCGTCTTGCGCACGTTGGCCAGCGAATGCGCGGCGCTGGCCGAGACGGGGATGGTCAGCTTGTGCACGCCTGCCGCCAGCGCGGCCTCGGCGCCGCGCAGGTTGGGCACCAGCGCCATCACGGTCAGGCCGGGCAGGGTGAGGGCGTGGCGCACCACCTCGGCGGCGTCGGCCA
>CAIWPS010000212.1 GCA_903914615.1 uncultured beta proteobacterium
CCGCCACTGGAGCCGCGCCGTGCACGGCCGCTATGGGCTCATCGTCGGCCGCGACGTGCTCTACGACCGCGACGCCAGCGGAGCGCTGGCGGGCGTCGTGCTGCGCCATGCCGCTGCCACCGCCGAGGTCTGGATCGTCGACCCCGCCCGCGGCAACCGCGCCGGCTTCAGCCGCCGCCTGGCTGCCGCCGGGTTCGCCTTAAACGAGTCGCGCCTGAACAGCGCGGCCTGCGCCGGCGCCGCGGCCTACCGCGGCCGCATGCTGACCTACCGCCGCGATGCCGCGCCGGGCAGGGACGCTGCAGGGCGGCAGGGCCCGGCTGCCTGAGCTTCTGCTGCTAGTCCGAACTTTGACCTTTGAACTCGCTGGAAAGCAAGCAATGACGCAGGTTTCGTGCCTATCCAGTAGTCTAAATGTTGCCATGTAAGTCGGGGTTTTCTCTCTGGTAATTGATGCTCTCGACGGCACCATGTGGGCGTGTATATCGAGACCATCCCCAATCGCAACTCGCCCCCTGCGATCTTGCTGCGCGAGGGGTACCGTGAGGGCGGCAAGGTGCTCAAGCGCACGCTGGCCAACCTGTCGAGTTGGGACCCGCAACTGGTCGAACACTTTCGCGTTCTGCTCAAGGGCGGCGTGGCCATCGAGTCGGCCAGTTCGGTACTGCACATCGACCGCGCGTTGCCGCATGGGCACGTTGCCGCGGTGCTTGGCGCGGCGCGCGGCTCGGGCTCATCGCTTTGGTTCGGCTCGGCCCCCAAGGAGTTGCAACCGTTGCTGCAGGCCATGCTGGTGGCCCGCGTGCTCGAGCCCGCCTCCAAGCTGGCCACGCATCGCATGCTGCATGAGGACACGGCCACGTCCTCGCTGGGGCATGTGCTGGGTGTGGGCCAGTGCAGCGTGGACGACCTGTATCGGGCGTTGGACTGGCTGCACGACGCGCAGCCCGCCATCGAGCGGCGCTTGGCGCGTGAGCATCTGCTGGGCAGCACGCTGGTGCTGTACGACCTGACTTCGACCTGGCTGACCGGGCGTTGCTGCGAGCTGGCCGCACGCGGTCATTCGCGCGACGGCAAGCGTGACGACCCGCAGATCGTCTTCGGGTTGGTGTGCACCGCCGAAGGTTGTCCGATCTCGGTGGAGGTGTTCAAGGGCAACACCGCAGACCCCGCTACCGTGGCCGCGCAGGTCAGCAAGATCAAGGATCGCTTCGGCATCGAACGCATCGCCTGGGTGGGCGACCGCGGCATGCTGACCTCCGCGCGCATCGAGCAGGTGCTCAAGCCCCAGGGCATGGACTGGGTCAGCTCCTTACGGGCGCCGCAGATCGCGCAGCTCGCTGCCGAGCACGGACCCTTCCAGCCTTCCTTGTTCGATGAGCGCAATCTGCTGGAGCTGACAAGCCAGCACTTCCCCGACGAGAGACTCGTGGTGTGCCGCAACCCGCTGCTGGCCGAAGAGCGTGCACGCAAACGGCTGGAACTGCTGGCAGCCACTGAAGCCGATCTCACCAAGATCGCTGCGGCCACGCAACGAGCGCGCAGCCCTCTGCGCGGGGAGCAGGCCATCGCACTGCGTGTTGGGCGCGTCATCGAACGCTTCCACATGGCCAAGCACCTGGCGCTGACGATCACGGACACCAGCCTGGCCTGGGCCCGCAGGGACGACGTCATAGCCGCGGAGACCGCACTGGACGGCCTTTACGTCATCCGTACCAGCCTGCCCAAGGACCAGCTCGATGCCCCCGCAGCAGTGGCCGCGTACAAGAGCCTGGCTAATGTGGAGCGGGCCTTCCGTTCGATGAAGACGGTGGACCTGAACGTGCGTCCGGTCTTCCACTACAGCGAGCCGCGTGTGCGCGCACATGTCTTCCTGTGCATGCTGGCGTACTACGTGGAATGGCACATGCGCCAGCGTCTGAAGCCCATGCTGTTCGATGACGAGCACCTCGACGAAGCCAGTGCGAGTCGCGCCTCGCCGGTGGCCAAGGCCGTTCGATCCGAGCAGGCCAAGGCCAAGGACGCTAGCAAGCGGGCCGACGATGGCTTGCCATTGCACAGCTTCAGAACGCTGCTCAAGGACCTGGGCACCCTGAGCTACAACATCGCACGCACGGCGGCCAATCCAAACGCCACGATCCCCATCGTCGCGCGACCCACACCCATCCAGGCCAAGGCATTCGAATTGCTGGGCTTGAGCCCGAACTGTTCCCAGTAGTCCCGTCCTCGCGAACTCGCAATCGCTGCGAGATCAAGGACTTACGTCTCGGGGGGCGTCGAAGTTCGGCCTAGCTGGCGCGCCCTGTGCGAGCCGCGCACCGGGTGCGCCGTGCGGTCGATCGCCCGCGCCTGCGCTTCGGTCATGTGTTGAGCGCTCTGAACCCTGCGCCCGGTGCCGGGCTCAGTGAGCCACCATCGCCATTCGTCCATCGTGACTTGCGCCGCCATGCCAGACCTCCAGCCGCTTGCTTTCAGGGTCTGTCTCCGGGGGCCGCTCTTGCAATGGCGGGCTCGATGGGAAGG
>CAIWPS010000213.1 GCA_903914615.1 uncultured beta proteobacterium
CTCCAGCGCCTCGGCATGACGCCACAGGATGAGGTCCATCGCGGGCCTCCGAATAGCGCTGGACCAGGGCCTGCTGGGCACTGACGCCGTTTTCGGCGACGCGGCGGTAGCGGCCCTCGCCGTCCAGCGCCCAGGCATCGCGGCCGTCGTGCAGGTAGGGCACCAGACCCTCGTCGATGACGCGCTGGCGCATCGCCTTGTCGCGCACCGGCCACGCCACCTCGATGCGGCGGAACATGTTGCGGCCCATCCAGTCGGCGCTGCTCAGGTAGAGCACCTCGTCGTCGTCGCTGGCGCCCCAGCTGAAGTACAGGATGCGCGTGTGTTCGAGGAAACGCCCGACCACCGAGCGCACGCGGATGTTGTCGGTGCGCCCCGGCAGCCCGGGCGGCAGCATGCAGGCGCCGCGCACGATGAGGTCGATGCGCGCACCGGCGTGGCCGGCGTCGATCAGCGCCTGCATCAGGGCCGGGTCGGTCAGGGCATTGATCTTCACCACGATGCGCGCCGGCTGCCCGGCCCGCGCCGCCTCGGCCACCTGCGCGATGTGGCGCAGCAGCCGCCGGTGCAGCACGAAGGGCGCGGTGACGAGGTGGTGCGGCGCCTTCACGCGCGTCTGGCTGGCCAGCTGCAGGAACACCGCCTCGGCGTCGGCGGTGAGGCCGGGGTCGGCGGTGAGCATGCCCATGTCGGTGTACAGCCGCGAGGTGCGCGGGTTGTAGTTGCCGGTGGACAGGTGGCCGTAGCGGCGCAGCTTCGAGCCTTCGCGCCGCGTCACCAGCAGCAGCTTGGCATGGGTCTTCAGGCCGACGATGCCGTAGACCACCTGCGCGCCCACGGCTTCCAGCCGCTCGGCCCAGTTGATGTTGGCTTCCTCGTCGAAACGCGCCTTCAGCTCCACCACCGCCAGCACTTCCTTGCCGCGCCGCGCGGCCTCGATCAGCAGGTCCATCAGCACGCTCTGCGTGCCGGTGCGGTAGATGGTCTGCTTGATCGCCAGCACCTCGGGGTCGTGCACCGCCTCGCGCAGGAACTGCACCACGGGCTCGAAGCTCTCGAAGGGGTGGTGCAGCAGCACGTCGGCCTGGCGCAGCTGGGCGAAGATGGAGCCGCTGCGCGGCAGCTGGGCGGCGGGCCACTTCGGCTCGAAGGGCGGGAAGCGCAGGTGGGCATCGTCGGCGAGGTCGATGAGCTCGTTCAGCCGCACCAGGTTCACCGGGCCATTGACCTTGTAGAGCGCGACGTCGGGCAGGCCGAACTGCTCGAGCAGGAAACCGTAGAGGTCGGCCGGGCAGCTGGCCACGACCTCGAGGCGTATGGCCTGGCCGAAGTGTCGCGTCGTCAGGCCCGTGCGCAGCGCCTGGCGCAGGTTGGTGACGTCGTCCTCGTCGACCTCCAGCTCGGAGTCGCGGGTGACGCGGAACTGCGAGAACGACTCCACCGTGCGGCCGGGGAAGAGCTCGGCCAGGTGGGCGCGGATGACGCTGGTCAGCAGCACGAAGCCCTGCTGCCCGGGGCAGATCGCGTCGGGGAGGCGGATGACGCGCGGCAGCACGCGCGGCACCTTGACGATGGCGATCAGGTTCTCGCGCCCGAAGGCGTCGCGCCCGCCCAGGCGGGCGATGAAGTTCAGCGACTTGTTGGCCACCAGCGGGAAGGGGTGGCTGGGGTCCAGGCTCACCGGCACCAGCAGCGGCCGCACCTGGGTTTCGAAGAAGCGCTGCACCCATTGCCGCTGCTCGGCGTTGCGCTCGGCATGGTTGAGCACGACGATGCCCTCGCGCTGCAGCGCCGGCATGACCTCGTCGTTGAAGAGCGCGTACTGCTCGTCGATGAGTTCGTGCGCGGCGCGCGCCACCGCGGCGAGGTCGCCGCGCGAGACGCCCGAGCCGGGCTGGCGCGTCGCCTCGATGATGTCGGCCACGCGCACCTCGAAGAACTCGTCGAGGTTGGAAGAGACGATGGTGATGTAGCGCAGGCGCTCCAGCAGCGGCACGTCGGCGCGCTGCGCCTGCGCCAGCACGCGGCGGTTGAACTGCAGGATGGCGCGCTCGCGGTTGAGCAGCGTCGGTGCGCCCGGGGCCGTCAGCAGCGGCGCGACCGCGTCGGTGGGCCCGGCTTCATCGTCGTCGGACATGCCCCCGAGTGTAGGCAGGGCGTGAGACAGCGGCGTGACAGGCCCTGTCAAGCTCAGAGCTGCAGCAGATGCTGGCGGTAGTGGATCAGCTCGTCGACGGACTCGTGGATGTCGGCCAGCGCGGTGTGGGCCTGCGCCTTCTTGAAACCGTCCAGCACCGCCGGCTTCCAGCGCCGCGCCAGTTCCTTGAGCGTGCTGACGTCGAGGTTGCGGTAGTGGAAGAAGGCTTCCAGCTGCGGCATGTAGTTGGCCAGGAAGCGGCGGTCCTGGCAGATGCTGTTGCCGCACATCGGGCTCTTGCCCTTGCCGACGTAGCGCTGCAGGAAGGCGATGGTCTGCGCCTGCGCCGCGGCCTCGTCCACGGCGGAGGTTCGCACGCGCTCGGTCAGGCCGCTGCGGCCGTGGGTGCCCTTGTTCCACGCGTCCATGCCGTCGAGCACGGCGTCGCTCTGGTGGACCGCGAAGACCGGGCCTTCGACGCGCACCGTCAGCTGCGGGTCGGTGACGACGACGGCGATCTCGATGATGCGGTCCTTGTCGGGGAACAGGCCGGTCATCTCGAGGTCGATCCAGATCAGGTTCTGGTCGTGGGCAGCCAGGGTCGCTTCGGTCATGGGGTCTAGCCGGTGGGAAAGGCTGCGATTCTCGCCCAAGCCTACACTCGGCACCCCATGCAGGCCCAACTTCTCACCCTGGCCTTCGCGGCCGCGCTGCTGCTGTCGCTGGCCGTGAAATTCTGGCTCGCGACGCGGCAGATGCGCTTCGTCGCCGCCCATCGCGACCAGGTGCCGGCCGCCTTCGCCGCCACCGTCACCCCCGAGGCCCATCGCCGCGCCGCCGACTACACGCTGGCCAAGGGGCGGCTGGGGCTGCTGTCGACCGCGCTCGGCACCGCGGTGCTGCTGGGCTGGACGCTGCTGGGCGGCCTCGACGCCCTGAACGCCGTGCTGCGCGACGCCGTGCAGCCGCGCTTCGGCACCATGGCCTACCAGCTGGCGCTGCTGGCGGCCTTCACCGTCATCGGCGGGCTCATCGAACTGCCGCTGGACTGGGTGGGCACCTTCCGCGTCGAGCAGCGCTTCGGCTTCAACCGCATGACGCAGCGCATGTGGCTGCTGGACCTGGCCAAGGGCACCGCCGTGGGTGCGCTCATCGGCCTGCCGCTGGCGGCGCTGATCCTGTGGATCATGGGCGCGACCGGGGGCCCCGGCGGCCTGTGGTGGCTGTGGGCCTGGGGCGCATGGGTGGCCTTCAACCTCGTGCTGCTGGTGGTCTACCCGACGCTGATCGCGCCGCTGTTCAACAAGTTCGAGCCGCTCGCCGACGAGGCGCTGAAAACCCGCGTGCAGTCGCTGATGCAGCGCTGCGGCTTCGCCGCCAAGGGCCTGTTCGTGATGGACGGCAGCCGCCGCTCGGCCCATGCCAACGCCTATTTCACCGGGCTGGGCGCGGCCAAGCGCGTGGTCTTCTTCGACACCCTGCTGCAGCGCCTGACGCCGGGCGAGGTCGAGGCCGTGCTGGCCCACGAGCTCGGCCACTTCAAGCACAAGCATGTGCTGCAGCGCATGGTCGGCATCTTCGGCCTGAGCCTGGCCGGGCTGGCGCTGCTGGGCTGGCTGGCGGCGCAGAGCGGCTTCTACACCGGCCTGGGCGTGGCGCCGAACATGGGCGCGCCCAACGATGCGCTGGCCTTGCTGCTGTTCATGCTGGCGCTGCCGCCCTTCACCTTCTTCGTCTCGCCCTTGCTGGCGCAATGGTCGCGCCGCCATGAATTCCAGGCCGACGCCTATGCCTGCACGCAGGCCGACGGCCGCGATCTGGCGCGCGCGCTGCTGAAGCTGCACGAGGACAACGCCGCCACGCTGACGCCCGACCCGGTCTACGTGCGCTTCTACTACTCGCACCCGCCGGCCTCGGAACGGCTGGCCGCCCTGCCCACCCCTGCCTGAGGCCGACCGCCATGACCGACCTTGCCCGCCAGCATTGCCAGCCGCTCGAAGGCCACGCCGCCATGAACGCCAGCGAGGTCACGCGCCACCTCGCCCACGCGCCAGGCTGGTCGCTGGTCGATGGCGCCATCGAGAAGCGCTACGACTTCGCCGACTACCACCGCACCATGGCCTTCGTGAACGCCGTGGCCTGGGTGGCGCATGCCGAAGACCACCACCCCGATCTCGCGGTCTCGTACAACCGCTGCACCGTGCGCTACAACACCCACTCGGTGGGCGGCATCTCGATCAACGACTTCATCTGCGCCGCCAAGGTGGACGCGCTGCTGCCTTGATCGACGCCGGCGACGACGCGCAGGCGCTCGACCTCGGCCTGGTCGTTGCCGCGCATGGCCGCCACGTGATGGTCGAGACGCCCGAGGGCCGGCGCCTCATCTGCCACCCGCGCGGCAAGAAGAGCGACCTCGTCGTCGGCGACCGCGTGCGCTGGCAGGCCACCGGCGACGAAGGCGTGATCGAGCACCTGGAGCCGCGCCGCAACCTGCTCTTCCGCCAGGACGACTGGCGCAGCAAGTCCTTCGCCGCCAACCTGGACCAGATGCTGATGCTGGTCGCAGCCGACCCGGTGTTCAGCGAATCGCAGCTCACGCGCGCGCTCATCGCGGCGGCGCAGGCCGGCATCCCGGCCCTCATCGGCCTGAACAAGACCGACCTGCCGAGCGCGGCCGCGGCACGCGAGCGCCTGGCGCCCTACCTGGCGATGGGCGCCGAGGTCATCGAGATGGCGTTGAAGAAGGACCCGGCCGGCGCGCTGGCGACGCTGCGGCCGCGGCTGCAGGGCAGGGTGACCCTGGTGCTGGGCCCGAGCGGCATGGGCAAGAGCACGCTCATCAACCTGCTGGTGCCCAACGCGGCGGCGCAGGTGGGCGAGGTCTCGCGGGCGCTGAACACCGGCCGCCACACCACCACCAGCAGCACCTGGTACTGGCTGGACGAAGCGCGCAGCGGCGCGCTGATCGACTCGCCCGGCTTCCAGGAATTCGGCCTGCGCCAGATCGCCCCCGAGCAGCTGGCCACGCTGATGCCCGACTACGCCGCGGCGCTGGGCCACTGCCGCTTCCACAACTGCAGCCATCGCCACGAGCCCGGCTGCGGCGTGCGCGAGGCCATGGCGCGCGGCGAGATCAGCCCGTCGCGGCAGCGCATCTACGAGGCGCTGTACGAGGAACTCTCGGGCAAGCGCTGGTAGGTTCGCCCGCCCTCAGCCGAGCACGTTGGCCAGCGTCAGCAGCGCCACCAGCAGCATCCACAGCACGACCGACCGCCACACCAGCCCGACGACGCTGTGCAGGTGGCCCGGCTGCGCCGGCACGCCCGCGGTCGAGCCCTGCGCGTCGGCCATGCCGGCCTCGCCCCCGGCGGTGAAGGTCTTGCTTCGGTCGGGCGTGACGCCCGGCGCCGCGGCGCCGCCCAGCTGCACGCCCACGGCACCCGCCGCTGCAGCCAGGATCACGCCCTCGTTGGGGTGCTGCCACAGCGTGGCGTCACGGCGCCAGCTGCCCACCGCTTCCTCGAAGTTGCCGACGACGGCGAAGCCGAAGGCCGTCAGCCGCGCCGGCACGAGGTCGATCCAGCCGAAGAGGCGCTGCGACAGCGCCAGCAGGCCGTCGTTCGAAGGCGCGTCGATGGCGCGCTGGCGGTAGCCCCAGTAGCGCGTGCTGAATTCGGCCATGCGGTAGAGCACCGCGCCCATCGGCCCCAGCCCCAGCGCCGACATCACCACGAACCAGAAGAAGACGCCGAAGACATGCCGGTGGGCGGCCAGCAGCGCGTGTTCGATGACGTGGCGCAGCACTTCTGTGCGCGGCAGCTCGCTGGCGTCGAGGTGGCGCCATTCGGCGAGCAGGCGGCGCGCCTCGTTCTCGTCACCGCGGTCCAGGGCGTCGCGGATGTCGGTGAAGTAGTGGCTGAACTGGCGGAAGCCCAGCGTCAGGTAGAGCAGCGCGACGTCGAAGGCCAGCGCCAGCAGCAGGCTGAAGTGGACGATGCCCAGGTAAAGCCCGGCGGCCACGAAGGAAGGCAGCAGCACCGACACGCACCAGACGACCCAGGTGTGATGCGGCTGGCCGGCATCGAAGTTGCGCCCGGTCCAGCGCACCCAGGACATCAGCGTCTCGTGGACCCAGTTGTCGCGCGGCAGCGGCTTGAGCTGTTCGATCAGCAGCGCGAACAGGACGGCGAAGAAACTCATCGCCGAGGATGATAGGGGCTCACCCGGCGAGGAAGCGGTAGAGGTTGCGCAACATCGCCGCCGTGGCGCCCCAGATGAAGTATTCGCGCGCCGTGCCGTCGGCGGCACGGCCCTGCCAGGGCATGGACAGGAACTGGCGCTGACCGCCGTCGTAGTGGTAGACGTGGCGCTGGTGATGCGCCGGGTTCATCAGGAAGGCCAGCGGCACCTCGAAGGCCTCGGCGACCTCGTGGCTGTCGATGGGCAGGCTGGCCAGGTCCAGCGGCGGGTGGACGAGGGCGACCACGGGCGTGACGACATAGCTCGTCACCGTGGTGTAAGTGGGCAACTGGCCGATCACCTCGACATGCGCCTGCGGCAGGCCGACCTCTTCCTCGGCCTCGCGCAGCGCCGTGGCCGCGGCATCGCCGTCGCTGTCCTCGGCGCGGCCGCCGGGGAAGCTGATCTGGCCGGCATGGTCGCGCAGGTGCTCGGTGCGGCGCGTCAGCAGCACCTGCAGGCCGTTGCCGCGCTCCACCAGCGCCACCAGCACGGCGGCATGGGCCGGCGTGCGATCGGTGAAGAAGCGGCCGTCGCCGCTGAACTCGGGCTGCCATGGATCGCCTCGCGCGAAGCGCGCACGCAGGGCCGCCGGCGCGAGGCGGGCCGGCGGCACTGCAGGCAGTTGTGCATCGGTGCCCACGACGGGCACCGCGCGGGGGTCGAGGATGCGCGGCGGCGCCATCGAAACGGCAGCGGCGGCGGGCCGCTGCCTGCCGGCCCTCAGGCCAGCTTTTCCTTGATGCGCGCCGACTTGCCGCTGCGCTGGCGCAGGTAGTACAGCTTGGCGCGGCGGACGTCGCCGCGGCGCTTGACCTCGACGCTGGCGATCAGCGGGCTGTAGGTCTGGAAAGTGCGCTCGACGCCCTCGCCGCTGGAGATCTTGCGCACGATGAAGCTGCTGTTCAGACCGCGGTTGCGCTTGGCGATGACGACGCCTTCGTAAGCCTGCACGCGCTTGCGCGTGCCTTCGACGACGTTGACATTGACGATCACCGTGTCGCCGGGGGCGAAGGCGGGGATGGTGCGGTTGAGACGGGCAATCTCTTCCTGCTCGAGGATGGCGATGAGGTTCACGGGGGCTCCGAAGTCGATCGTGCAGCGGGCGGGTTGGAATGTTTTGCGGCGAGCCGGCGCGAACGCTGGTCGGCCGCTATTCCCGGCAGAGGATCGAAAAGCCTTTGATTATAGCCCGAGGCGGGCCAGATAACGCAGGTCGGCCGGGCTGAGCCGGCCTGCGGCGCGGGCCGCTGCGATGAGGTCGGGCCGGCGGCGTGCCGTCAGCGCCAGCGACTGCTCGCGGCGCCAGCGGGCTATGTCGGCGTGGTGCCCCGACAGCAGCACCGCGGGCACGCCCTGCTCGACGCCGTCGATGGCGAGCTTCTCGGGCCGGCTGTAGTGCGGCCCTTCGAGCAGGCCGTCGGCATGGCTGTCCTGCTCGTGCGACGGTGCGTTGAGCACGCCGTCCTGGAGCCGCGCCACGGCGTCCAGCAGCGCCAGCGCCGGCAATTCGCCACCGGACAGCACGAAGTCGCCCAGGCTCAGCTCGTCGGTGACCTGGCTGTCGACGAGGCGCTGGTCGATGCCCTCGTAGCGGCCGCACAGCAGCACGGCGCCAGGGCCGCAGGCGTAGCTCTGCACCACCGACTGGTCGATGGGCCGCCCCGTGGGCGTGAAGTGCACCACCGCCGCCGGCGCGCCACGGTCGGCGCGCACGGCCTGCAGCGCGCGCAGCAGCGGCTCGACGAGCATCACCATGCCGGGGCCGCCGCCGTAGGGCCGGTCGTCGACCCGGCGGTAGGCGTCGTCGGCGAAGTCGCGCAGCGGCCACAACCGTACGTCGACCTGGCGCGACTCGAAGGCGCGGCGCGTGATGCCCAGCGTCAGGTGCGGCGCGAAGAGCTCGGGAAACAGCGTGACGACGTCGAAGCGCATCGCCGTCAGAAGGCGGGGTCCCAGTCGACGGTGATGAGGCGGCCCGGCAGGTCGACGCCGTCGACGTAGGCGTCGACGAAGGGGATCAGGCGCTCTTCGGCGCCCTCCCCCGACCCCTGCACGCGCAGCACGCAATGGGGGCCGGTCTCGATGAGGCCGACCACGGTGCCCAGCGCCACCTGCTCGCGGTTGCGAACGGCCAGGCCGATGAGGTCGACCCAGTAGAACTCGTCGGCGTCGGGGGTGGGAAAGCTGGTGCGCGGCACATAGATGCGGCCGCCCTTGAGCGCCTCGGCGGCGTCACGGTCGGCCACGTCCTGCACCGTGGCGACGACGCATTCGCCTTGCTCGCGCGCACTGACCACGCGCAGCAGCGAAGGCCAGGGTGCTGCGGGCTTGACGCCGGGCGGCCGCGGCACTTCAGGCGGCTGCAGATGCCAGCGCTTGGAGGAAAAGAGCGCCTGGGGGTCGGACGCATGCGGCTTGACCTTGATGCCGCCCTGCACGCCCCAGGCGCCGATGATGCGGCCGACCTCGACCGCATCGGCGGGCAGCGCAGGCTCTGCAGCCCCGGTCACTGCCGCGCTCATGGCAGGCCCGTTCAGGCTGCCTTCTTGGCCTGCTCGACCAGGCGCGCCACGGTGGGCGAGAGCTGGGCGCCCACGCCGGCCCAGTGGCTGACGCGGTCCAGCGCCACGCGCAGCGGCTGTTCGCCGCCGGCGGCCACGGGGTTGTAGAAACCCACGCGCTCGATGAAGCGGCCGTCGCGGCGCTCGCGCGCGTCGGCGACGACGATGTTGTAGAACGGGCGCTTCTTGGCGCCGCCACGGGCGAGTCGGATGACGACCATGTGCTGAATTCCTTGGGACTGCGGTCGACGACCACACCGCGGGGACACGCCGCGGCGGACCATCTGGATGACCGGCGGGAACACCCCGCCGACCTGGAGCCGGCGCCGTAGATACGCCCGGTGTTCCCACCCTGGCCAGCGCCGAAAACCGAGCATTATAAACTGCACCGCCCGATGACCGGCCCGGCCTCCGCCGGGCGGTCCGCCGCGGCCGCGAAGCCGCCCCCATGCCCTACCGATCCAAGACCCTGGCCGCCTGGCTGGCCCTGTGCCTGGGCGCCATCGGCGCCCACCGCTGGTACCTGCGCGGGTGGCGCGATGCCCTGGCCTGGCTTTTCCTGCTGCCCAGCGCCCTCGGCGCCGTCGGCGTGCTGCGCATGCGCGGGCTGGGGCCGGACGACCACCTGGCCTGGGTGCTGATCCCGCTGCTGGGCCTGAGCGTCTCGGCCGCGATGCTCCAGGCCATCGTCATCGCGCTCACCCCCGACGATCGCTGGGACGCGCGGCACAACCCGCAGCACCCGGTTCACGCCACCGCATGGGGCCCGGTGCTGGCGGCGGGCCTGGCGCTGCTGCTCGGCGGCGGCGTGCTGATGGCCACGCTGGCCTTCGGCGGCCAGCGCTGGTTCGAATGGCTCGCCGAGGAACCGGTGCCCGCCGCTACAGCACCAGGCGGCTGAGCCCGTAGAAGGCGGCGGCGATGACGGCCGTGACCGGGATCGTGAAGACCCAGGCGGTGATGATGTGCCCGGCCAGACCCCAGCGCACGGCCGAGGCATTGCGGACCGAACCGACGCCGAAGATGGCGCCGGTGATGGTGTGCGTGGTGCTGACGGGGATGCCCAGGTAGGAGGCCAGGAACAGCGTCGCCGCGCCACCGGCCTCGGCGCAGAAGCCGCCCACCGGCTTGAGCTTGGTGATGCGCTGGCCCATGGTCTTGACGATGCGCCATCCGCCCAGCATGGTGCCCATGCCGATGGCGATGTAGCAGCTCCAGATGACCCAGAACGGCGGCAGCTTGTCGGCCGCGCTGACATGGCCGGCGGCGATGAGCAGCAGCCAGATCACGCCGATGGTCTTCTGCGCGTCGTTGCCGCCATGGCCCAGCGAATACAGGCCGGCCGAGACCAGCTGCAGACGCCTGAAGAGGTTGTCCACGCGCAGCGGCGACTGGCGCCGGCAGATCCACGACACCGCCACCAGCATCAGCGAACCCAGAAGGAAACCCAGCATCGGCGAGATGAAGATGAAGGCCACGGTCTTGAAGATCCCGGCGAACACCAGCGGCCCCGTGCCGGCCTTGGCCATGGTGGCGCCGACGAGGCCGCCGATGAGGGCATGCGAGCTGCTCGAAGGGATGCCATACCACCAGGTGAAGATGTTCCAGGCGATGGCACCGACGAGGGCACCGAAGATCACGTACTGGTCGACGATGCCGGGGTCGACGATGCCCTTGCCGACCGTGGCCGCCACCTGCAGGTGGAAGACGAAGATGGCGACGACATTGAAGAAGGCCGCGAAGGCCACCGCCTGCGTCGGCTTGAGCACGCCCGTGGAGACCACGGTGGCGATGGAGTTCGCGGCGTCGTGGAAGCCGTTCATGAAGTCGAACAGCAGCGCCAGCGCGACGAGCAGCATCACCACCCCAAGGGCGATCGGAACCGTGTGCATGGGGGCGGCGGCTCAGGAGTTCTCGAGCACGATGCCTTCGACGAGGTTGGCCACGTCCTCGCAGCGGTCCGAGATCGACTCCAGATGCTCGTACACCGCCTTCAGCTTGATGAGCTGGCGCGTGTCCGGCTCTTCGCGGAACAGCGCCGACATGGCGCTGCGCATGACGCGGTCGGCGTCGGACTCGAGCTGGTCGATTTCCTCGCAGGTCTTCAGTACCGACTCGGCCACCGCCGCCTCCTTCAGCCGCGGCAGCAGCGTCAGCACATGCTGCACGCGTTCGCAGCAGCGCACCGAGATCTCCGACAGCCGCACCACGTCCTCGGACAGCGTCTGCAGGTCGTACAGCGACATCACCTCGCTGCTGTCCTGCAGCAGGTCCAGCACGTCGTCCATGGCGTTGATGAGGCGGTGGATCTGGTCGCGGTCCAGCGGCGTGATGAAGGTGCGGTGCAGCAGGCGGTGCACCTCGGCCGTGATCTTGTCGGCGGCGCGCTCGGATGCGCCGACCTGCGCCGCGTGGCGCTCGCGCTCGGCGATGTCGCCGTAGTGCTCGACCATGGCCAGGAAGGCGCGTGCGCCTTCGGCGATGTGCTGGCCGTGCTGGTTGAAGAGCTCGAAGAAATTTCCGTCGCGCGGCAGCAACTTGCCGAAACCCATGCCCACTCCGATCGTTGTCACCGATACGTCATCGGCGTGTCATCGCCGGATTCTAGGCGGCGTTGGCATCGCGTCCGGGACCGTCGCGGCGCGGCCGCGAAGGCTCAGGGCAGGCGCCAGACGGGCTGGCCCGCGACCTTCCTGGCCCAGTCGGAAAGCAGACCCAGGCGCGGATGCACGAGGTCTGGGGCCAGTTCCAGCAGCGGCTGCAGCACGAACGCGCGCTCGTGCAGCCGCGGGTGCGGAACGGCCAGCTCGGCGGTGTCGATCTGGCGCTGACCGTACAGCAGCAGATCCAGGTCCAGCGTGCGCGGCGCGTGCCGGTAGGGCCGCTGGCGGCCCTGCGCCATCTCGAGGCGCTGCAGCGCCTGCAGCAGCGCCTGCGGCTCCAGGGTCGTCGACAGTTCGATCGCGGCGTTGACGAAGTCCGGGCCCTGGGCATCGACCGGCGCACTGCCGTACATCGAAGAGGCGGCGACCAGGCGCGTGCCTGGCCATGCGGCGATGGCGGCGATGGCCTCGGCCAGCGCGCCTTGCGCATCACCGAGGTTGGCGCCGAGCCCGACGAAGACGCGCTCGGTGCTCGCCACGGCGCTCACTCCGCGGTCGGAGCACCCTCGCCCGCACCGGCAGGCTTGCGGCGCCGGCGCCGGCGCTTGCGTGGTGCCGCCGAGGCACCTGCCCCGGCAGGGCTGCCGGCCGCTTCGTCGTCGGTGGGCGCGGCACCGTCGCTGGCGTCGCTGGCGTCGCTGGCGTCGCCGGAGGCCGCAGCGGCACGGCGCGGTCGCGAAGCCGCCGTGGTGCGCAGGTCCTGCAGCAAGGCCTCGCGTTCGTCCTCGTTGCCGAGGTGGAAGTCTTCCCACCAGTCGGCGAGCTCGATGGGCACCTCGCCGCAGTCAGCGCGCAGGCGCAGGAAGTCGTAGCCGGCGCGGAAGCGCACCTGGTTCACGAGCGACAGCGCCGAGCTCACCGTGCGGCGCTCGAAACGCGGCTGCATGAGCCAGATCTCGCGCATGTCGGCGGCCAGCTTGCCGCGGCCGGAGATGTCGCCGATGCGCGCGTCGAAGACGGCATCCACCGCCAGCTGCAGCGCCGGGAATGGCGCCTCGCCGCCGGCGCGCAGCGCCTGCCAGCGTTCCTGCACGTCGTGCCAGAGCATGCAGGCCAGCATGTAGCTCGGCGCCACGGCGCGGCCTTCGGCGACCCGGCGGTCGGTGTCCTGCAGCGCCAGGCTGACGAACTTCTCGCGTGCCGCGCTGGGCGAAGCCAGGGCGGCGTCGAGCACCGGAAACACGCCCAGCGTGCCGCCGATCAAGCCGAAGCGGCGCAGCTGCTCGACGCTGGCCAGCGCATGCCCGGTCTGCAGCAGCTTGACCATTTCGTCGAACAGGCGCGAGATGGGCACGTTGCACAGCAGCGGAAGGGTGCGGGCGATCGGGGCCAGCGTCGCCGGCTCGAGCGCGAAGCCCAGCTTGGCCGCGAAGCGCACGACGCGGATGATGCGCACCGGGTCCTCGCGGTAGCGCGTCTCGGGGTCGCCGATCATGCGCAACAGCCGCGCGCGCACGTCGGCCAGGCCGCCGTGGTAGTCGACCACGGTCTGCGACACCGGCTCGTAGTACATCGCGTTGATGGTGAAGTCGCGCCGTGCGGCGTCCTCGACCTGCGGGCCCCAGACGTTGTCGCGCAGCACACGGCCGCTGGCATCGACGACATGCTTCTTGTCGGCCATCGCGCCCTGGCTGGTCTTCTCGTTGCCGGGCACCTGGTCGGCGGCGGCGGCGTCGAGGTAGGCGCGAAAGGTGCTGACCTCGATCGTCTCGTGCTCGCGCCCGCGGCCGAACACCACGTGGACGAGGCGGAAGCGGCGGCCGATGATGAAGGCGCGACGGAACAGCGCCTTGACCTGCTCAGGCGTCGCGTCGGTGGCGACGTCGAAGTCCTTGGGTCGCATGCCGACGAGCAGGTCGCGCACGGCACCGCCGACGACGTAAGCCTGGAAGCCGGCGTCCTTCAGCGTCTTCACCACGCGCACCGCATTGGCGTCCAGCAAGGACGGGTCGATGCCGTGCTGCGCCGTCGCCACCTCCACCCGCACGCCCAGCGGAATCACCGGCTCGGGCGGCGGCACGGCTTCGGCCGGCTTGTCGTTCTTGCCCAGCAGGCGGCTGATGAATTTCTTGATCATGTGAACAGGTTCAGGACGGGCCAGCCGCGCTCAAGCGCGATGCGCTGCAGCGCGGGGCCGGGGTTGGTGGCCACGGGATCGCTGACGCGTTCGAGCAGCGGCAGGTCGTTGGTGGAATCGCTGTAGAAGGTGCTGCGCTCGAAGTCGCCCAGCGCCAGGCCGCGCGCGGACAGCCAATCGTGCAGGCGCGCCACCTTGCCCTCGCGGAACGCGGGCACGCCGCGGATGGCACCCGTGACGCGGCCGGCGTCGTCGCGCGCCAGCTCGGTGGCGATGAGCTCGTCCACGCCCAGCAGGCGCGCAATGGGCCGCGTGACGAAATCGTTGGTCGCGGTGACGATGGCCACGACATCGCCCGCGCGCTGGTGGCCCTGCACCAGTTCCACGGCC
>CAIWPS010000214.1 GCA_903914615.1 uncultured beta proteobacterium
GGCGGCGCAGCTGCACGTCTTCCAGCGCACCGCCAACTGGGTGCTGCCGCGCATCGACCGGCCCTACAACGCGCTGGACCGCACGTTGGCCCGCCTGCCGCCCTACAGCACGGCCGTGCGGGCGTTCTGGAACGCAGTGCTGGAATGGGGCCGCGGCGGCTTCGACGAGGGCACGCGCGCCCGCCGCATGATGCTGCGCACCGCCGGCGCCCACCTGCGCCGCGCCATCGCCGACCCCGCGCTGCGCGGCAAGCTGCAGCCACCCTACCCGCTGGGCTGCAAGCGGCTGATCTATTCCAACGATTACTACCCGGCGCTGGCGCGGCCGAACGTCGAGCTCGTCACCGACGCCGTCGCCCGCAGCACGCCTCGGGGCATCGTCACCGCCGACGGGCGCGAGCGCGCGCTGGACGTGCTGGTCTGCGCCACCGGCTTCGACGTCCAGCATGCGCTGGCCGGGCTGCCCATCGCCGGCCGCGGCGGCCGGCTGCTGACGGACGCCTGGGCCGGCGGCCCGCGCGCCCACCTGGGGCTGACGGTGCCGGGCTTCCCGAACCTCTTCCTGATGCTGGGGCCCAACACGGCCACCGGGCACACGTCGACGCTGCTCTACATCGAACCCGGCGTGCGCTGGGCCCTGGCGGCCATGCAGGAGGTGCAGCGCCGCGGCCAACGCTGGCTGGACCTGCGCCCCGAGGTGCTGGACGCAGCGGACGCTGCGCTGCAGGCGCGGCTGGCCGGCTCGGTGTGGAGCCAGTGCCGCAGCTGGTACCGCACGGAGGGCGGCCGCATCTTCGCGCTGTGGCCGGGCCGCACCAAGGAATACGTGGCTGCGGTACAAGGCCAGTCCTTCGACGACTTCGCCTTCGGCTGAAGCGCCAACCGTGTCAGCCACCTGCAGAACCCCGATGACCACGATCCCGACCCGACCCAGCCTGCGCCGCCGCGACTGGCTCGCCGCCGCGCTGGCCCTGGGCCCCGCCCTGGCCCGCGCCCAGACCGGCGCCGGCCCGCTGCGGCTGGTGGTGCCCTTCACGCCGGGCACCGGCATCGACCTCGTCGCGCGCCAGATCGGGCCGCCGCTGGCCGAGCGCCTGGGCCGGCCCGTGGTGGTGGACAACCGCCCCGGCGCCTCGGGCAACATCGGCACCGAAAGCGTGGTGCGCGCCACGCCCGACGGCAGCACGCTGCTGGTCACCGTCAACACGCTGGTGATGAACCGCGCGCTCTATCCCAAGCTGGGCTTCGACCCCGTGCGCGACCTCGAGCCCGTGTCGCTCACCAGCTGGGGCCAGCTGCTGCTGGTGGCCAGCAAGGCCAGCGGCATCACGTCTGCGGCCGAACTTCTGACCCGCGCCCGCAGCCGCCCCGGCGCCCTGAACTACGGCTCGCCGGGCAGCGGCACGCCGCACCACCTGGCGATGGAGCTGCTCAAGCTCGAGACGCACACCTTCATCACCCACATCCCCTACCGCGGCACCGGCCCGGCGGTGACCGACCTGCTGGGCGGCCAGATCGACCTCATGTTCCTGCCCATCCACGTCGCCCTGGGCCATGTGCGGGCCGGCAGCCTGCGCGCGCTGGGCATCAGCAGCGACAAGCCCAGCCCGCTGCTGCCCGGGGTGCCGCCGCTGCGCACGCTGCACCTGGGCCGGCTGGACGTGGAGATGTGGTACGGCGTGCTGGCTCCGAAGGGCACGCCGGGCGACCAGGTGGAGCGGCTGAACCGCGAGCTGCGCGCCATCCTCGCCCGTCCCGACGTGAAGGCGGCGTTCGAGACCCAGGGCATGCTGCCGGCGGCCAGCACGCCGGCCGAGTTCGGCGCCCTCATCGCGAAAGACGCGGCGCGCTGGGCGCAGGTCATCCGCGAACAGCACATCACGGCGGATTGAGCGTGGGCATGGACATCGTCATCATCGGCGCCGGCCTCGGCGGCCTGGCCGCCGCCGCCTGCCTGCTGCAGCGCGGCCACCGCGTGCGCGTGTTCGAGCAGGCGGCGCAGCTGGGCGAGGTGGGTGCGGGCATCCAGATGAGCGCCAATGCCGTCAAGGTGCTGGACCACCTGGGCCTGCGCGCGCAGGTCGAAGCCACCGCGGTGCGGCCGCTGGCCTTCGAGTTCCGCCGCTACGACAGCGGCGAGCTGCTGCACCGCATTCCCCTGGGCGCCGCGCACGAACAGGCGCACGGTGCGCCCTACTTCCAGCTGCACCGTGCCGACCTGCACCGCGCGCTGCAGCAGGCGGTGCAGGCGCTGGACCCGCAGGCCATCAGTCTGGAGGCCCGGGTCGCAGCCATCGAGGAGGACAGCGGCAGCGTGACGGTGCACTTCGATGGCGGCCGGCCGCCGGCGCAGGCCGAACTGCTGGTGGGCGCCGACGGCATCCGCTCGGTGGTGCGCCGCCATGTGGTCGGCGTCGACCGCCCGCGCTTCACCGGCCAGGTTGCCTGGCGCTGCCTGCTGCCCATCGAACGCATCGACCCGGCCCTGCGCACCGACATCGTCTCCACCATCTGGTGCGGCCCGCGCAACCACGCGGTGATGTACTACCTGCGCCAGGCCCGGGTGCTGAACTTCGTCGGCTGCGTCGAACGCGACAACGACGAAGAAGAGTCCTGGACCGTGCGCCGCCCCTGGTCTGAGCTGGACGAGGACTACCGCGGCTGGCACCCGCAGGTGCGCGCCGTGATCGACCACGTCGACCGCGGCGAATGCTTCCGCTGGGCGCTGAACAACCGCGAGCCCGTCGCCGACTGGAGCACGGTCCGCTGCACCATGCTGGGCGACGCCGTGCACGCCACCCTGCCCTACATGGCGCAGGGCGCGGCGATGGCCATCGAGGACGCCGCGGTGCTGGCGCGCGCCCTGTCCGACGAGCTGGCGGGCCTGCCGCTGGCGCAGCGCCTGCAGGTCTACCAGCGCCACCGCGCGCCGCGCACGGCACGCGTCGTGCACGAGAGCAGCGAGATGGGCGAGCTGTACCACCTCATCGATGCCGCGCAGATGCGCCAGGCCTTCCACGACCGCGACATCGCGCGCTCGCGCAACGGCTGGCTGTACCCCTACGACCCGCTGGGCGCGGCGCTGGTCTGACGCGAGCCCGCCGCGGCGCCGGAGTCCGGCCCCGCACGGGTTTTCGTCAGGGTCAGGCGATAGCGATTGACGATCGACATCATCTTCTCAATCAATCCAAAGAATGCTGCAGTGCACCCAGAATCTCGGCTGTCGCGTCTTCTTCCTCCTCCAACCCCCTGCCGAAAGGTTCTTCATGTCGATCATCAACACCCCCGTCCAGCCCTTCAAGGTCCAGGCCTACAAGCAAGGCAAGTTCATCGAAGTCACCGAGCAGAGCCTGAAGGGCCGCTGGTCGGCCTTCGTGTTCATGCCCGCGGCCTTCACCTTCAACTGCCCCACCGAAGTCGAAGACCTGGCCGACAACTACGCCGCCTTCCAGAAGAAGGAAGTCGAGATCTACGTCATCACCACCGACACGCATTTCGCGCACAAGGTGTGGCACGAGACCTCGCCGGCGGTCGGCAAGTCGCAGTTCGCGCTCGTCGGCGACCCCACCCACAAGCTCACGCGCATGTTCGGCGTGCACATCGAGGAAGAAGGCCTGGCGCTGCGCGGCAGCTTCGTCATCAACCCCGAAGGCGTGGTCAAGGCCTGCGAGATCCATGACAACGGCATCGCCCGCGACGCCAAGGAACTGCTGCGCAAGATCAGCGCCGCTCAGTACATCGCCAAGAACCCGGGCCAGGTCTGCCCGGCCAAGTGGAACGACGGCGCTGCGACGCTGACGCCTTCGCTGGACCTGGTCGGCAAGATCTAAGCCCTCCCCCGCTTTCCATCGACAGTGCCTTCGGGCCCTGTCGGCAGCATCCGCGGCGGGTGCTGCCGACCGGGCCGGAACGAACACGCCCCTGCCCCATCCACACCAGGACACCGCCATGCTGGACAGCACCCTCAAGAGCCAATTGCAGGCCTACCTGCAGCGCGTGACGCAACCCATCGAACTCTTCGCCTCGCTGGACGAGCGTGCAGCCTCGCTGGAGATGCAGGCGCTGCTCCAGGACATCGCCGGCCTGTCCGACAAGATCACCGTGCGCTTCGACGGCGACGACGCGCGCCGGCCGTCCTTCAGCATCAACCGTGTCGGCGCCGACATGGGCCTGCGCTTTGCCGCCATCCCGATGGGCCACGAGTTCACCTCGCTGGTGCTGGCGCTGCTGCAGACCGGCGGCCATCCCCCCAAGCTGGAAGCCGACGTCATCGCGCAGATCCAGGCGCTGGAAGGCGACTTCGTCTTCGAGACCTACATGTCGCTGACCTGCCACAACTGCCCCGACGTCGTGCAGGCACTGAACCTGATGGCGGTGCTGAACCCGCGCATCCGCGCCACCGCCATCGACGGCGGCTTGTTCCAGGACGAGGTGGAGTCGCGCCAGATCATGGCCGTGCCCACGGTCTACCTGAACGGCCAGCCCTTCGGTTCCGGCCGCATGGAGATCGGCGAGATCCTGGCCAAGATCGACACCGGCGCCGCGGCCCGCGCCGCGGCCCGTCTGGCCGACAAGGCGCCTTACGACGTGCTCGTCGTCGGCGGTGGCCCGGCCGGCGCCGCGGCGGCGCTGTACGCCGCACGCAAGGGCATCCGCACCGGCATCGTCGCCGAGCGCTTCGGCGGCCAGACGCTCGACACCCTGGGCATCGAGAACTACCCCTCGGTGCTGGAGACCGAAGGGCCGAAGTTCGCCGCCGCGCTGCAGGCGCAGGTGCGCGGCGTCGGCGTCGACCTCATCGACGGCCAGCGCGTGCAGTCGCTGCAGGAAGCGACGCAACCCGGCGGCCTGGCCGCGGTGACGCTGGACAACGGCGCCGTGCTGCGCAGCCGCACCGTCATCCTCGCCACCGGCGCGCGCTGGAAGAACATCAACGTGCCCGGCGAGGCCGAGTACCGCACCAAGGGCGTGGCCTACTGCCCGCACTGCGACGGCCCGCTGTTCAAGGGCAAGCGCGTGGCCGTCATCGGCGGCGGCAACTCGGGCGTGGAAGCGGCCATCGACCTCGCCGGCCTCGTCGCGCATGTCACGCTGCTGGAATTCGCCGACCAGCTGCGCGCCGACGCGGTGCTGGTCAACAAGCTCAGGAGCCTGCCCAACGTCAGCATCCACACCGGCGCACAGACCACCGAGATCACCGGCGACGGCGGCAAGGTGAACGGCCTGCGCTACACCGACCGCGGCACCGGGACCGCGCACGACATCGAGCTGGCCGGGGTCTTCGTGCAGATCGGCCTCGTGCCCAACACCGAATGGCTCAAGGGCACGGTGGAGCTGTCGCGCTTCGGCGAGATCCTCGTCGACGCGCGCTGCGCCACCAACCTGCCGGGCATCTATGCCGCGGGCGACGCGACGACGGTGCCGTACAAGCAGATCGTCGTCGCGGCAGGCGAAGGCAGCAAGGCCGCGCTGTCGGCCTTCGACCACCTCATCCGCACGCCGGCCGCGGCGGCCTGAAGGCGCGGGCGCGCGCTCAGGCTGCGCGCATGCCTTGCACCAGCGCCTGCGCGTCGCGGCGCAGCTGCGCCAGGTCCAGGCCCGGGATGGCGTCGTGCTCCACGACCACGCGGCCCTGCACCAGCAGCGCCCGCAAGGTCGGCCGGCCGCCGCCGGCGACCGGGCCCAGCGCACTGTCGTGCAGGCCGAAGTGGCGCGGCTGGTCGAGGGCGTAGACCGCCAGGTCGGCCGCCTGGCCGACCTCCAGCGTGCCCACGCCGTCCAGCCCCAGCATGCGCGCACCGCCGGCGGTGGCGATGTGAACCACGTCTTCCACGCCCATCGCTGCCGCGTCGCCGCCTGGGCGGCCGCTGCGCGCGCCAGCCCGCGGGTCGGCACGGTGGAGCAGCCACGCGGCGTGCACTTCGCTGGCCATGTCGGCGGCCTCGTTGGACGCCGCACCGTCCACGGCCAGCGACACCGGCACGCCCAGCGCCAGCGCTTCGGGGATGCGCGCGATGCCGCTGCCCAGCCGCGCATTGCTCTGCGGGCAATGGGCGATGCCGGTGCCGGTGGCGGCGCACAGGCGCAGCTCGTCGTCGTCCAGGTGCACCATGTGCGCGAACCAGACGTCGGGCCCGACCCATTCGCGCTCGGCGACGAACTGCAGCGGCGCGCAGCCATGCACCTCGCGCGCCCAGGCCACGTAGTCCCAGGTCTCCGAGAGATGGCTGTGCAGGCGGATGCCCAGGCGCCGTGCCTGCCGCGCCAGCGTCACCAGGTCGGACTCGCGGCAGCTCCAGGTCGGCGTGGTGATGGCGCTGACGACGCGGCGCATCGCCCGCGGCGAAGGGTCGTGGAAGCGCCGCACGTCGCTCTCCACCGCGGCCATGAAGTCGTCCAGCGTCTCTGGCGCCACCTGCGGCGGTGCGGCAGCGTCGGTCATGGCCCGCGCCACCGTCTGCCCGCCACGGCAGAGCACCAGGCGCAGGCCGAGTTGCGCGGCCTCGTCGAAGACGGCCGCCGAGGCGTCGAAGGGCATGCCGGGGTAGTAGTGATACTGGTGGTCCGCCACCGTGGTGCATCCCGACAGCGCCAGCTCCACCAGGCCGACGCGCGCCGCCACGCGCAGCGCCGCCTCGTGGTCGAAGTGGCGCCGGTAGGCCACCGGCACTGCCGCCAGCCAGGCCACCAGCGGCAGGCCGATGCCGGCCGGAATGCCCTTGAGCAGGCTCTGGAACAGGTGGTGGTGGGTGTTGACGTAGCCCGGGTAGACGACGCAGCCGCGGGCGTCGATGACGCGCTCGCCGGGTTCGGGCGCCAGGTTTCCGATGGCCTGGACGAGGCCGCCGCGGATGCGCAGGTCGGTACCGTGCGTGGCGCGCATGGCCTCCCCGCGAAGGCCGGTCCACAGGTGTTCCGCGCCCCGTACGAGGAGGTCAGTCATGCGGGGTCTCGATCGAGTCAGACATGGGTCGCTTCGCTCGACTCAGTCATGGGTCGCTTCACTCTCGTGCCACCCGCCCAGCGCCCAGCTCGACAGCACCGACATCAACGCGAACAGCAGCACGCCGGTCAGCGTGATGAGCAGCAGCGCCGCGAACATGCGCGGGATGTTCAGCTGGTAGCCGGCCTGCAGGATCTGGTAGGCCAGCCCCGTGCCCGTGCCGCCCGTGCCGGCGACGAATTCGGCGACCACGGCGCCGATCAGCGACAGCCCCGAGCTGATGCGCAGGCCGCCGAAGAAGTAGGGCAGCGCCGATGGGATGCGCAACCGGATCAGCGTCTGCCAGCGCGTGGCGCGGTTCATCCTGAAGTAGCTCATCAGCCCGGCGTTGACGCTGCGCAGGCCCAGCGTGGTGTTGGCGATGATGGGGAACAGCGCCACCAGCGTGGCGCAGATGACCAGCGAGGCTGTCGGGTCCTTGACCCAGATGATGATCAGCGGCGCAATGGCCACGATGGGCGTCACCTGCAGCAGCACGGCGTAGGGGAAGAGCGCCGTCTCCAGCGTGCGGCTCTGCACGAACGCGAAGGCGATGCCCACGCCCAGCACGGTGGCGCAGACGAAGGCGAAGACGGTGATCTTCAGCGTCACCAGCAGCGCGCCGAACAGCAGCCCGGCGTCGCCGACCAGCACCTGCGCCACGCGCCACGGCGAGGGCACCAGGAACACCGGCACCTTGAAGGCCACCACCAGGCCCTGCCACAGCGCCAGCAGCACCACGGCCACCACAGCCGGCCAGACGATCTTCTGCGCGTTCTCGGTCATGCGAGCGCGGCGTCGGCCTGGTCGCCGCTGGCCCTCAGCAGGCTGTCCTGCAAGCGCTCGGCGTACTGGCTGAAGGCGGTGGAGACGCGGAAGCCCGGCCCGCGCGGGTAGGGTTCGTCGATGGCCACTTCCTCGACGATGCGGCCCGGCCGCGCCGCCATCACGACGACGCGCGTGGACAGGTACACCGCCTCGTAGATCGAGTGGGTGACGAAGATCACCGTCAGCCTGCGGTCCTGCCACAGCGCCAGCAGGTCGCTGTCAAGCCGGTTGCGCGTGATCTCGTCCAGCGCGCCGAAAGGCTCGTCCATCAGCAGCAGCTGCGGCTCGGTGACGAGGCCGCGGGCGATCGACACCCGCATCTGCATGCCGCCCGACAGCTCGCGCGGCAGCTGGCCTTCGAAGCTGTCCAGGCCCACGAGCTTCAGGGCCTTGCGCACGCGCGGCTCGGACTCGGCGCGCGGCACGCCGGCCAGGTCCAGCGGCAGGCGCACGTTGGCCAGCACGCGCGCCCAGGGCATCAGCGTCGCTTCCTGGAACACGAAGCTCATGCCGTGGCCGCCGGCCTCCAGCTCGGCCACCGGGCGCCGCCATAGCAGCAGGCGGCCGTCGCTGGGGGCCAGCAGGCCGGCCACCATCTTCAGCAGCGTGCTCTTGCCGCAGCCGCTGGGGCCCAGCAGCGTGACGAACTCGCCTTCGCGCACGGTGAGATTCACCGGCAGCAGCGCGCGCGTGCCGTTGGGGTAGGTCTTCTCGGCGGAGAGGACCTCGACCGCGGGAACGTCGCTCATGCCGAGACGGTCGTGCGCCGGTACATCTCGGCCAGGTGCTCTGCCGCGGTGATCGGGCCGTAGCGCGCCGGGCGCTCGGCGCTGACGCAGCTGGCCAGCGGCACGATGCTCGCCTGCGCGTCGAGGTCGAAGAAGTAGGCGATGGACCAGCGGTCTCGGCCGGAGATGCGGTTGACGACGCGGTGCATCGTCGAGGGCCAGCGGTCATTGGTCCAGCGCTGCATCATGTCGCCGGCGTTGACCACCAGCGCGCCGGGCACCGGCGTCACGTCCATCCAGCTGCCGTCGCCGCGCTGCACCTGCAGCCCGCCGGCGTCGTCCTGCGCCAGCAGGGTCAGCGCGCCCCAGTCGGTGTGGGCGCCGCAGCCGATCTGCCCCGGTGCAGCCTGTGCCGGCTGCGGCGGGTAGTGCAGCAGGCGGGTCGTGCAGATGGGCTGGCGCATGTAGGCGTCGAAATGGCCGCCCGGCAGGCCGAGCGCGATCTCGAACAGGCCCATCAGCCGCCGCGACAGCGCCTGCATCGCCGCTGCGTAGCCCTGCACTGCAGCGCGCAGTCCCGGCACCAGTGCTTCGTCGGGCCACTGGTTGGGGCCGATGTGCTCCTCGCCGACGTAGAAGCTCTCCTTCACGTCGGGCGGGTTGGCCGGGTCCAGCGCCTGCCAGCCGATGGGGTCGAAGCCGCGCTGCAGCGGCCAGCCGTCGATGTGCCAGCGTTCCTTCTGCGCCTGCGGCAGCGCGAAGAAACGGTGGCTGGCGTCGAAGGCTGCTTCCAGGACCGCCGCCGGCACGCCATGGCCGGTGACGGCGAAGAAGCCGGCGCCGCGCAGCGCAGCGTCGATCTGCCGCGCCAGTGCCGGTGCCGGGGCGCCGGTGAGGTCGATGAGCGGAAGGGTCACGGCAGCCGGCCTCAGGGCAGGATCTTCAGATCCTTGACGAACTGCGTCGTGTAGGTCTTCTTCAGGTCCACCTTCTTCGGGTCCAGCAGCTTCATCGCCACCAGCATGTCGTAGGTGGCCTTCATGCGCGCGTCGGTGATGATGCCGATGCCCATGGTCTTCGCGTCGCCGCCGGTCACCACGCCCTCGGCCAGCGTGGTCTTGATGCCGTAGGCCAGCAGGTCGTCGGTCATGTTGGGGTTGTCCTTCTTGATCAGCGCATTGCCCGGCCCGGGGTCGCCCTGCAGGTAGCTCTTCCAGCCTTCCATGCTGGCCTTGACGAAGGCGGCGATGACCTTGGGCTTGGCCTGCACGGTCCCCGCCATGCAGGCGATGGTGGTGGCATAGGGCGGCCAGCCATGGTCGGCCAGCAGCATCACCGTGGGCTTGAACTTGGCTTCCTTCTCGATCGCATAGGGCTCGCTGGACAGGTAGCCCTGCTGCACCATGTTCTTGTCGGCGACGAAGGGCTGGATGTTGAAGGTGTAAGGGCGGGCCTGCGATTCGTCGAGCTTGTAGGTGGCGCGCAGCCAGGGCCAGAAGGTGGTGTGCGCGGCGGCGCCGATGAGGATGGGCTTGCCCTTCAGGTCCTCGAGCTTGTCGACCACGCC
>CAIWPS010000215.1 GCA_903914615.1 uncultured beta proteobacterium
CACACCAGCGGCGTGGCGCGCGACCGCGTGCAGGGCAACGTCGTCATCCTGCCACTGGCCTGGGCCGCCGACTTCCTGCGCTACTGCCAGGCCAACCGCAAGCCCTGCCCGCTGCTCGCGGTCGGCGAGCCCGGCGACCCGAGCCTGCCCACGCTGGGCGCCGACATCGACATCCGCCACGACGTGCCGCGCTACCGCGTCTGGCGGCGCGGCGAGCTGGTGGACGAACCCGCCGACGTGGCGGCGCTGTGGCGCGACGACCTCGTGGCCTTCGTCATCGGCTGTTCCTTCTCGTTCGAGCAGGCGCTGCTGGACAGCGGCGTGCGCCTGCGCCACGTCGAGCAGGGCCGCAACGTGGCGATGTACCGCACGAACATCGCCACCGTGCCGGCCGGGCCCTTCCACGGCCCGCTGGTGGTGTCGATGCGGCCGCTGGTGGCCGCGGCGGCCATCCGCGCGGTGCAGATCACCTCGCGCTTCCCCGATGTCCACGGCGCCCCGGTGCACCTGGGCAACCCGGCGCTGATCGGCATACGCGACCTCGCGCAGCCCGACTACGGCGACGCGGTGGAAGTGCGCGCCGACGAACTGCCGGTGTTCTGGGCCTGTGGCGTCACCCCGCAGGCGGCGCTCGCGCAGGCGCGGCCCGATTTCTGCATCACCCACGCGCCCGGCGCGATGCTGATCACCGACCTGGCGAATCACCAGTTGGCGAGTTTCTGAACAACAACCCCCGAAGGAGCGAGCGATGACCCTGGCCCGTTTGAAGATCTGGATAGCCACCCTGCTGTGCAGCCTGTGCCTGCCGGCCCTGGCGCAGCAGGAGATCAAGGTCGGCGTGATCTACCCGCTGACCGGCCCCGCGGCCTCCACCGGGGCCGAGCTGCGCAGCGCGCTGGAGCTGGCCGCGGACATCGTCAACAACGGTGCCAAGAGCGTGCCCGGCCTGCCGTTCTCGGCGGGCGGTGGCATCGCGTCGCTGAAGGGCGCGAAGATCAAGCTCGTCTTCGCCGACCACCAGGGCAACCCGCAGGTCGGCGCCACGGAAGCCGAGCGGCTGATCACGCAGGAGAAGGTCGTCGCCATCGTCGGCTGCTACAACAGCAACGTCACCGCCACCGCCAGCCAGGTGGCCGAGCGCAACAAGATCCCCTTCCTGAACCCGGAATCGTCGTCGGCTTCGCTGACGGCGCGCGGCTTCAAGTGGTTCTTCCGCACCACGCCGCACGACGACCTCTTCGTCCACAACTTCTTCGAGTTCCTCAAGGAGCTCAAGGCCAAGAAGGGCGTGAACGTGCAGCGCCTGGCACTGTTCAACGAGAACACGCTGTGGGGCACCGAGACCACGAAGCTGGAAACCAAGCTCGCCGGCGAGCAGGGCTACCAGCTCACCTCCAGCGTGCTCTACCCGGCCAAGAGCACGCAGCTCACCTCCGAGGTGCAGACGCTGAAGGGCGGCAACCCGCAGGTGGTGATGCAGAGCAGCTATCTCGGCGACGCGCTGCTGAGCATGAAGACCTACAAGGAGCTCGGCTTCACGCCCGACATGATCCTGGCCAACGACGCCGGCTTCTCCGACACCGAGTTCGTCAAGACCCTGGGCAAGGACGCCGACTTCATCATCAGCCGCGAGGTCTGGTCGCTGGACCTGGCCACGCGCAACCCGCTCATCAAGCAGGCCAACGAGCTCTTCAACAGCCGCTACAAGATCAACTTCACCGGCAACTCGGCGCGCAGCTTCACGGGCCTCTTGGTGCTGGCCGACGCACTGCAGCGCGCCGCATCGACCGAGCCCGAGGCCATCCGCGCCGCGCTGGCGGCCACCGACATCAAGGGCAGCGCGCTCATCATGCCCTGGGCCGGCGTGAAGTTCGACGCCACCGGGCAGAACACGCTGGGCTCGGGCATCCTGGTGCAGATCATCGACGGCAAGTACCAGACCGTCTGGCCCTTCGCCATTGCCGCGCACGACGTGGTGTGGCCGATGCCGAAGTGGGACGCCCGCAAGTAGGCCGCCACTGAAGACAGGCCCGGCGCATGACCTCGTCCATCCTGCTGCAGACGCTCGCCTCGGGCGTGCTGATCGGCCTCATCTACGCGCTGGTGGCGGTGGGCCTGACGCTGATCTTCGGCGTCATGGACATCGTCAACTTCGCGCATGGCGAGTTCCTGATGCTGGGCATGTACGGCGCGTTCTGGATGTACGCGCTGGGGCACTGGGACCCGATCTGGTCGCTGCCCATCACGGCCATCGGCCTCTTCATCTTCGGCGCCGTGCTGTACCGGCTGCTCATCTCGCGCATCGTCGGCGCGCCGCCGCTGTCGCAGGTGTTCACCACCTTCGGGCTGATGATCCTGCTGCGCGGCATCGCGCAGTTCCTGTGGAAGCCCGACTTCCGCATGATCGACAAGAGCGTGGTCTCGGGTCAGACGCAGCTCTTGGGCGTCCAGGTCGGCACGCCGCAGCTGGCGGCGGGGCTGGGCGCCATCCTGACCACGCTGGCGGTGCATTTCTTCCTCACCCGCACGCGCGCCGGCGCGGCGCTGGAAGCCACCGCCGCCGACCGCGAGGCGGCGCAGCTGATGGGCATCGACTCGCAGCGCATGTACACCCTGGCCTGGGGCCTGGGCGCGGGCTGCGCCGGCGTGGCCGGGGCGCTGCTGGCCACCTTCTTCCCGATCTTCCCCGAGGTCGGCGCGAACTTCGTGCTCATCGCCTTCGTCGTCGTCAACCTCGGCGGCTTCGGCAGCGTGGCAGGCGCCTTCTGGGCCGGCATCCTCGTCGGCGTGGTCGAGGTCATGGGCGGCCTGCTTCTGGGGCCGCCGTACAAGATGGCCATCGTGCTGGCGCTGTTCCTGGTGCTGCTGGTGTGGCGGCCGCAGGGCCTGCTTGGCAAGGCGTAAGGGGCAAGGCATGAAGGGCAGGGCATGAAGGCCTGGACCGCACCCCTGCTGCTGGCGCTGGCGGCGCTGGCGCTGCCCTGGCTGGTGACGCAGCCGGCGCAGCAGAACCTGCTCATCCTGGCGCTGATGGCGGCGCAGCTGGGTGTGGCCTGGAACATCGTCGGCGGCTATGCGGGCCAGGTCTCGCTGGGCCATGCCGCCTTCTTCGGCATCGGCGCCTACACCTCGACCATGCTGCTGCTGGCCTGGGGGCTGAACCCCTGGGCCGGCGCGCTGGCCGGCGGCGCGGTGGCGGTGGCCGTGGGCCTGCTCATCGGCTGGCCCTGCTTCCGCCTGAAGGGCCACTACTTCACCATGGCCACCATCGCGGTGGCCGAGATCGTGCAGACGCTATTCAACAACTGGGAACCGGCCGGCGCCGCGGTGGGCCTGACGATCCCGATGACGCAGACCGGCCTGGCGGCGATGGTCTTCGACGGCAAGCTGCCCTACTACTACCTGGCGCTGGGGCTGCTGGTCTTCAGCATGGGGGTCTGCGTGGCGCTGGAGAAGAGCCACGTCGGCTACTACCTGCGCGCCATCAAGGACGAGCCGGATGCCGCGCGCAGCCTGGGCGTCAACCTCACGCGCTACAAGCTCGTCGCGCTGGCGCTGTCCAGCTTCCTGTGCGCGCTGGGCGGCACGCTCTACGCGCAGAAGGAGCTCTACATCGACCCCGGCTCGGTGCTCTCCACGGGGCTGTCGATCAAGATGGCGCTGGCCGCCATCCTGGGTGGCGTAGGCACGCTGTGGGGGCCGCTGGTGGGCGCGGTGGCGCTGACGGCGATCGAGGAGGGTTCGCGGGCGCTGCTGGGCGGCAGCGGGCGCGGCACCGACCTCATCGTCTATGCCTCGCTGATCATCGCCATCGCGGTGTGGCAGCCGGGCGGTCTCGTCGGCTGGGTGCGGGCTCTGAAGTTGAAGCGGCTGCAGCGCCAGGCCGCGGAACGGGCCGAGCGGGAGCAGGCGGCATGACGCTGCTGCGCGTCGAACACCTGAGCAAGCGCTTCGGCGGGCTCGTCGCCAACGACGACCTGTCCTTCGACGTCGCAGCCGGGCAGATCGTCGGCCTCATCGGCCCCAACGGCGCCGGCAAGACGACGGCCTTCAACTGCATCGCCGGCTTCTACGCGCCCAGCAGCGGCGAGGTCTGGTTCGACGGCCAGCGCGTCACCGGCCGCACGCCGGAGCAGAACGCGCGCGCCGGCATCGCCCGCACCTTCCAGGTCGCGCGCACCTTCGGCAGCCTGTCGGCGCTGGACAACGTCATCGTCGGCGCGCTGCTGCGCGACAAGCGCGTGCATGCGGCGCGCGAGGCCGCGCGCGAGTGCCTCGCCTTCGTCGGCCTGGAGCGCCACGCCGCGCGTCCGGCTGGCAGCCTGACGGTGAGCGAGCAGCGCCGCCTGGCGGTGGCGCGCGCGCTGGCACTGAGACCGAAGCTGCTGCTGATGGACGAGGTGATGGCGGGCCTGAACCCTTCCGAGGTGCGCGAGGCCGTGGACGTGGTGCTGCGCATCCGCGCCCAGGGCGTGGCGCTGCTCATCGTCGAGCATGTGCTCGAAGGCATCATGCCCATCGCCGACCGGATCGTCGTCCTCGACCGCGGCCGCAAGATCGCGGACGGGCCGCCGCAGCAGGTGGCGCGCGACCCCGCCGTCATCGCCGCCTATCTCGGCGACATGGGCGACGTCGCCGAGCCTGCCGGCGCGGAGGCCGACCATGCTTGAAGTGCGCGCCCTGCGCGTCAGCTACGGCGGCGTGCTGGCGCTGTCGGGCGTCGACCTCGACGTGGCGCGCGGCAGCATCGTTGCGCTGGTCGGGGGCAACGGCAACGGCAAGAGCACGACGCTGCGCGCCATCGCCGGGTTGAACCGCGCCGACGCCGGCACGATCCGCTTCGAAGGCCGGCCGCTGCAGGGCCTGCCTGCCTGCCAGCGCGTGCCGCTGGGCCTGTCGCTGGTGCCCGAGGGGCGGCGCCTGTTCCCGCGGCTGACGGTGCAGCGCAACCTCGAGCTCGGCGCCTACACGCGGCGCGACCGCGCCGAGGTCGAGGCCTCGCTCGAGCAGGTCTACGCCGACTTTCCCATCCTCGTCGAACGGCGCCAGCAGCTCGCCGGCACGATGAGCGGCGGCGAGCAGCAGATGCTGGCCATCGCCCGCGGCCTGATGGCGCGGCCGCGGCTCCTGATGCTCGACGAGCCTTCGTGGGGCATCGCCCCCAAGTTCGTGACCAAGGTGCTCGACACGCTGCAGCGCATCCGCGAAGGCGGCGTGACGGTGCTGCTGGTCGAGCAGAACCTGCACCAGGCGCTGGCCATTGCCGACCATGGCTACGTCATCCAGACCGGCCGCATCGTGCTGCAGGGCAGCGGCCGCGAGCTGCTCGCCGACGACGGCGTTCGGCGCGCCTACCTGGGCTTGTGAGCGGCAACGCCGCCTTCCCGGGCCAACACGGAATTCCCATGCAAGAGACACCCGCATCCACCACCCGCTGGCAGTTCTGGATCGACCGCGGCGGCACCTTCACCGACATCGTCGGCCGCACGCCCGAAGGCACCCTGCGCACGCTGAAGCTGCTGAGCGAGAACCCCGAGCAGTACGCCGACGCGGCGGTCGAAGGCATACGCCGGCTGCTCGGCCTGCGCGAAGGCCAAGCCATCACGCCCGCGCTGGTGGACTGCGTGAAGATGGGCACCACGGTGGCCACCAACGCGCTGCTGGAACGCAAGGGCGAACGGACGCTGCTGGTGACGACGCGGGGCTTTCGCGACGCGCTGCGCATCGCCTACCAGGCGCGGCCGCGGCTCTTCGATCGCCGCATCGTGCTGCCCGAGCTGCTCTACGAGCGGGTGGTGGAAGCGCAGGAACGCGTGGATGCGCAAGGTGCCGTGCTGCAGCCGCTGGACGAAGCGGTGCTGCGTGGCGACCTGCAGACCGCCTTCGACGCCGGCCTGCGCGGCTGCGCCATCGTCTTCATGCACGGCTGGCGCGCCCCCGCGCACGAGCAGGCGGCGGCGCGCATCGCGCGCGAGCTGGGCTACACGCAGGTCAGCGTGTCGCACGAGGTCAGCCCGCTGATGAAGCTGGTCTCGCGCGGCGACACCACGGTGGTCGACGCCTACCTCAGCCCCATCCTGCGCCGCTATGTGGAACGCGTGGCCACGCAGATGCCGGGGGTGCGCCTGTTCTTCATGCAGAGCAGCGGCGGCCTGACCGAAGCGCGGCGCTTCCAGGGCAAGGACGCCATCCTTTCCGGCCCGGCCGGCGGCATCGTCGGCATGGTGCGCACGGCGGTGGCGGCCGGGCACGGCAAGGTCATCGGCTTCGACATGGGTGGCACCAGCACGGACGTCAGCCACTACGCGGGCGAGTTCGAACGTGCCTTCGAGACCCAGGTGGCGGGCGTGCGCATGCGCGCGCCGATGATGAGCATCCACACCGTGGCCGCGGGCGGCGGCTCGCTGCTGCAGTTCGACGGCGCCCGGCTGCGCGTCGGCCCCGAGAGTGCCGGCGCCAACCCGGGCCCGGCCAGCTACCGCCGCGGCGGGCCGCTGGCCACCACCGACGCCAACGTGCTGCTGGGCAAGATCCAGCCCGAACACTTTCCCCGGGTCTTCGGACCGGGCGCCGACGAGCCGCTGGACCGCCAGGTCGTGGCCGCGAAGTTCGAGGCGCTGGCCGCGCAGGTGCGCGAGCGCACGGGCCGTGCCGCCACGCCCGAGGCCTTGGCCGAAGGATTCCTGCAGATCGCCATCCAGAACATGGCCAACGCCATCAAGCGCATCTCGGTGGCGCGCGGCTACGACGTCACCCAGTACACGCTGCAGTGCTTCGGCGGCGCCGGCGGTCAGCATGCCTGCGGCGTGGCCGATGCGCTGGGCATGGGCCGCATCTTCGTGCACCCACTGGCAGGTGTTCTCTCGGCCTATGGCATGGGGCTGGCCGACCAGATCGCGATGCGCGAGGCCTCGGTGGAGCAGCCGCTGGACGAGGCCGGGCTGGCCGCTGCGCAGGCGCGGCTGGACGCCATCGGCGAGGCGGCGCGCGACGAGGTGGCCGGGCAGGGCGTGCCGCGTGACGGCATCGAACTTCGGCGCCAGGTGCATGTGCGCTACCTGGGCACCGACACGGCGCTGGTGGTGCCCTTCGGCGCCATCGCTGACATCCGCCGCGACTTCGAGACCGCCTACCGCCAGCGCTTCGCCTTCCTGATGCAGGGCCGCCCGCTGGTGATCGAGGCTGTGTCGGTGGAGGCCGTGGGCGCTGGCGAGCGCTTCGACGCGCCGGCCACAGGTGCCGAGCCGCCGGGCCACCACCCCGCGCCGGATGTGCGCGTGCGCATGCACAGCGGCGCCTGGCTCGATGCGGGCCTGTTCGTGCGCGAGTCGCTGCAGCCCGGGGCCTTGATCGACGGCCCGGCCATCATCGCCGAGCAGAACGCCACCACGGTCGTCGAACCCGGCTGGCGGGCAGGGCTGACTGCCGCCGGCCCGATCGAACTCGTTCGCGTGCAGCCGCGCGCCACCCAGCACGCCATCGGCACCGACGCCGATCCGGTGATGCTGGAGGTCTTCAACAACCTGTTCATGAACATCGCCGAGCAGATGGGGCTGCGGCTGCAGAACACCGCCTATTCGGTGAACATCAAGGAGCGGCTGGACTTCAGCTGCGCGCTCTTCGACGCCACGGGCCAGCTCATCGCCAACGCGCCGCACATGCCGGTGCACCTGGGCTCGATGAGCGAGAGCATCAAGACCGTGATCGAGCGCAACCCGGCGATGCGCGAGGGTGACGTCTATGTGCTCAATGACCCGTACCACGGCGGTACGCACCTGCCCGACGTGACCGTGGTCACCCCTGTGTATCTGCAGGCCGGCGATGCGCAGCCCAGCTTCTACGTCGCCAGCCGCGGCCACCACGCCGACATCGGCGGCACCACGCCTGGGTCGATGCCGCCCTTCAGCAAGACCATCGCCGAAGAGGGCGTGCTTTTCGACAACTTCCTGCTCGTGCGCGACGGCACGCTGCGCGAGGCCGAGCTGCTGGCGGCGCTCTCCAGCGGCTCCTGGCCGGCGCGCAACCCGCAGCAGACGCTGGCCGACCTGCGGGCGCAGATCGCGGCCAACGAGAAGGGCGTGCAGGAGCTGCGCGCGATGGTGGCGCAGTTCGGCCGCGCCACCGTGGCCGCCTACATGAAGCATGTGCAGGACAACGCGGAAGAGTCCGTGCGCCGCGTCATCACGGCCTTGAAGGACGGCGAATTCACGCTGCCGCTGGACAACGGCGCGCGCATCGCCGTCAAGGTCACCGTGGATGCGGCGGCGCGCGAAGCGACGATCGATTTCACCGCCACCAGCGCGCAGCTGCCCAACAACTTCAACGCCCCCAAGGCGGTGACGATGGCCGCGGTGCTCTACGTCTTCCGCACCCTGGTCGACGACGACATCCCGCTCAATGCCGGCTGCCTGAAGCCGCTGAAGGTCATCGTGCCCGAGGGCTGCATGCTCAACCCGCGGCCGCCGGCGGCGGTGGTGGCGGGCAACGTCGAGACCAGCACCTGCGTGACCAATGCGCTGTACGGCGCCCTCGGCGTCATGGCCGCGGGCCAGTGCACGATGAACAACTTCACCTTCGGCAACGCCGCGCACCAGTATTACGAGACCGTCAGCGGCGGCAGCGGCGCCGGCCCGGGCTACGACGGCACCAGCGTCGTGCAGACCCACATGACCAACTCGCGCCTGACCGACCCCGAGGTGCTGGAGTTCCGCTTCCCGGTAAGGCTGGACAGCTACGAGATCCGCCGCGGTTCCGGCGGCGCCGGGCGCTGGCATGGCGGCGACGGCGGCGTGCGCCGGGTGCGCTTCCTGGAGCCGATGACGGCCTCCATCCTCTCCAACGGCCGCACCGTGCCGGCCTTCGGCATGGCCGGCGGCCTGCCCGGGGCGCTGGGGATCAACCGCGTCGAGCGTGCCGACGGTCGCGTCGAGACCCTGGCCCACATCGGCAGCGCCGAGATGGGTGCGGGCGATGTGTTCGTGATCGAGACCCCCGGCGGGGGCGGCTACGGCCCCGGCGGTTGAAAGCTCCAGCGGCGGCGGCTACGGCCTGGCTTGAATCGCCTCGGGTGGCGGCACCTCGTCCCAAAGCGCCTCGGCGGTGATCGTCAGGTCCACGCTGGCCAGCGTCACGGCCTCGCCGGCGGCCGAGGGGTGCAGCACCCACAGGCCGTCGCCGCCCTTGCGGTAGAGGTCGCAGCGGCGCGACTGCGGGTCCACTAGCAGATATTCGCGCAGGCTGGGCAGTTGGCGGTAATCGCTGAACTTGTCGCCGCGGTCGTAGGCGGCGGTTGAAGGCGACAGCACTTCCACCACCAGCACCGGCTCGCGCTTGACGAGGCGGTCGGCGGCGTCGGCGGCGCTGCAGGTGACCATCACGTCGGGGTAGAAAAAGCAGTCGGCGGCCTCGACGCGCAGCTTGACGTCGCTGAGGAACGTGCGGCAGGGTGTGCCGCGCAGGTGGGTGCGCAGGGCCATGCCGATGTTCAGCGCCGCCGTGGCATTGCTGTCCTCACCCCCGGCCATCAGGAACACCTCGCCTCGCACGTATTCGTGCCGCAATGTCTCGTGGCGGTCCCAGGCCAGGAAGTCCTCGGCGCTCATCTTCGGCAGGGCGGCGGCATGTCCCATGGTGAGTCGGGTGGGTGCGATGATCGAAGTGTAGGCCTCGGCCGCGAAGTTTCGCCGGTGTAAAGCGGCCTGCGCCAGCGTCAACCCTCAGCGCTGTGCTGGCGTTGGCAAGGACACCATGCAGCCATCACCTCGCACTTTCCTCCCGCCCGCCGAGGCACGGCTGCTGCCGACCGAGGGCCCGGTCCGCCGCCGCGCCGTCCTGGGAGCCAGCCTCGCGCTGCCCGGGTGGCTGGCGGGCTGCGCCACGCCGGGCGGGCCGTCAGGATCCTCGGCCGCACCGGGCACTGACAGCGGCGCCGCCTACCGCCTCGCCAACCGCATCAGCTGGGGCGCCACCGACGCCGAGGTCGAGCGGGTGCAGCGCCTCGGCGCCGAGCGCTACATCGCCGAGCAGTTGCAGCCCGGCGACGCAGCGCTGCCGCCGCAGGCGCAGTCGCAGATCGATGCCCTGCGCCTGCGGCAAACCTCGCCGCTGGCACTGTGGACCGAGATCGAGGCTGCGCGCAAGGCCGGCGAGGCATTGCCCGACGAGGCTTCCCGCAAGGCCGCGCAGGACGCCTTCCAGCAGGCCCTGAACAAGCTGGCCCGCGAGGTGGCCACGCGCGACCTGCTGCGCGCCCTGTACTCGCCCAGGCAGCTGCAGGAGCAGTTGCAGTGGTTCTGGTTCAACCACTTCAACGTCCACCAGTACAAGAGCAACATCCGAGTCCTGCTGGCCGACTACGAAGAGCGCGCCATCCGTCCGCACGTGCTGGGGCGCTTCCGCGACCTGCTCGGCGCAGTGACGCGCCACCCGGCGATGCTGCGCTACCTGGACAACGAACAGAACGCCGCCGGCCGCATCAACGAGAACCATGCCCGCGAGCTGCTGGAGCTGCACACCCTGGGCGTGGACGGCGGCTACACGCAGCGCGACGTGCAGGAACTGGCGCGCGTGCTCACCGGCCATGGCGTGAACTTCAGCGACAAGGCACCCAACGTCAGGCGCGAGCTGGCCGGTCAGTACGAGCGCCAGGGCATCTACGAGTTCAACCCGGCGCGCCACGACTATGGCGACAAAACGCTGCTGGGCCAGACCGTGCGCGGCCGCGGCGCCGCCGAGCTCGACGAGGTGCTGGACCGCCTGGCCTCGCACCCGGCCACGGCGCGCTTCGTCTGCAGGAAGCTTGCGCGCCAGCTGCTGGCCGACGAGCCGCCGCCGGCGGTGGTCGGTGCCATGACGGCGGCCTGGGCGCGCAGCGGTGGCCGCATCGCCGACGTGCTGGCGCCGCTGCTGCATGCGCCCGAGTTCACGGCGCCGGCGCCGGCCAAGTTCAAGGACCCGGTGCACTACGTCGTCTCCGCCGTGCGCGCCTGCTACGGCGAGCGCGTGGTGCTCAACACCGGGCCCATGCAGGGCTGGCTGAACCGCATGGGCCAGGGCCTCTTCAACCGCCAGACGCCCGACGGCTACCCCAGCAACGCGTCGGCCTGGACCGGCTCGGGCCAGATGGCGGTGCGGCTGGAGATCGCGCGCACGCTGGCCAGCGGCAGCGCCGGCCTGTTCAAGACCGACGACCCGACCGCGCCGCGCGAGCAGCCGGCCTTTCCGCAGCTGATGCGCCCGCTGTACTGGCAGGCCGTGCGGCCGCGGCTGGCCGCAGCGACGCGCGACGCGCTGGACGCCGCGGCGACGCCGCAGGACTGGAACACGCTGTACCTGGCCTCGCCCGAGTTCATGTACTGCTGAAGGAGACCCTCATGCAGCGACGTCATCTCATCCAGGCCGCACTCGCTGCGGGCAGCGGCGTGTCGGGCCGGCTCTTCGCCGCCGGCGCGGCCACCTCGACGCCGCGCTTCCTGCTCGTCTTCCTGCGCGGCGGCTACGACGC
>CAIWPS010000216.1 GCA_903914615.1 uncultured beta proteobacterium
AGACGACATCGACATCAACTGCGGCGAGATCGTCGACGGCACCGCCACGGTGGCCGAACTGGGCCAGCGCATCTTCGAGCAGATGCTGCAGACGGCCTCAGGCCGGCCGACGAAGAGCGAAGGCCATGGCTACGGCCAGAGCGAGTTCGTGCCCTGGCAGGTGGGTGCGGTGATGTGAGGGCGGCGCCTCTCGGCGCGGTGCTCAGCCGGGCTGCGTGTTGCCGCCGGCTTCCTCTTCCTTGTGCTCTTCGAGCTTCTCCTTGAGCAGCTCGACGCCCTTGTAGCCCGCGACGGCAGCCGCCGCCTCACCCAGGAAGGATGCGTTGGGGTCCACCTTCTTCAGGCCTTCGACAGCCACGACGGCGCCGGCGACTTCTTCCAATGCATTCAGGATGCCCATGCGATGCTCCTCGGGGTGGGTGGGGGACGCCGCGCATCGTAGGCGCGGGAGCCCGGCATGTCCCCCGCCTTTGGCGTGAAGTTGTGTTTCCGTGCCGGCGGCAGCGGCGCCGGCCTCAGTGCCCCGCGTGCACCTTCTCGCCGGCCTTGAGCCGGTAGACGGTGCCGCAGTAGGGGCAGCGCCCTTCGCCCGTGGTCGTCACGTCGATGAAGACCTTGGGGTGGTTGCTCCACAGCGGCATGCGCGGGTTGGGGCAGAAGGTGACGCCGGGGCCGACGAGGTCGGCGGCGGCCAGTTCGACGACGGACTTGGGTTCGCTGCTCATGTCGCGGTCAGACCGGGGTCAGCCACTCGGCGTACTTGGCGTTGCGGCCATTGACGATGTCGAAGAAGGCCGACTGGATCTTCTCGGTGATGGGGCCCCGGCTGCCGGCGCCGATCTCGATGCGGTCGAGCTCGCGGATCGGCGTGACCTCGGCCGCCGTGCCGGTGAAGAAGGCCTCGTCGCTGATGTAGACCTCGTCGCGCGTGATGCGCTTTTCAACCAGCTTCAGGCCCAGGTCCTGGCAGATCGCGAACACCGTGTTGCGCGTGATGCCGTTGAGCGCGCCCGCCGACAGGTCGGGCGTGTAGACGACACCGCCCTTGATGACGAAGAGGTTCTCGCCCGCGCCTTCGCTGACGAAGCCGGAAGCGTCGAGCAGCAGCGCCTCGTCGTAGCCGTCGTCGGTGGCTTCCAGGTTGGCCAGGATGCTGTTGGTGTAGTTGCTCACCGCCTTGGCCTGCGTCATCGTGATGTTGACGTGGTGGCGGGTATAGCTGCTGGTCTTGACGCGGATGCCGCGCTTCAGGCCTTCCTCGCCCAGGTAGGCGCCCCAGGGCCAGGCGGCGACCATCAGGTGGATGGTGTTGCCGCGCGGGCTCACGCCCAGCTTGGCGTCGCCGATCCAGGTCAGCGGGCGCAGGTAGCAGCTTTCCAGCTTGTTCTCGCGCACCACCTGGCACTGCGCCTGCATCACCTGCGCCGGCGTGAAGGGGATCTTCATGCGCAGGATCTTGGCGCTGTTGAAGAGCCGCTCGGTGTGTTCCTGCAGGCGGAAGATGGCGGTGCCGCGCTCGGTCTTGTAGGCGCGCACGCCCTCGAAGGCGCCGCAGCCGTAGTGCAGGGTGTGGGAGAGGACGTGAATCTTGGCGTCGCGCCATTCGACCAGCTGGCCGTCCATCCAGATCTTGCCGTCGCGGTCGGACATCGACATGGTTGCTCCTGGGGCAGTGCGTGTGAGGTGAAGGACGATTTTAGGTCCCGGCCCGTTTCAGTTCCCAGGCCGTGACGCGGCCGGCGGCGAGCTGCACCTGCACCTCGTCGCCGCCGGCGTCGGTCCAGGCCCAGGTCTCGGGTTCGTCGGCCAGCTTGCGGCCCAGGCTGCGCGTGAGCTTCAGGATCGCCGGCAGCTTCATGCCGCGGTGCAGCTTGGTGTGCAGCATCACCGCATTGGGCACCTGCCCCACCGGGTTGGCCGCCGCCGCGCGCAGCGCGCGCACGACGCTGTTGAACTGCAGCAGCAGCCAGAAGCACAGCGCCGTGACGGCCAGCAGCACGCCGCGCCAGCCGTAGCCGGCATAGCTGCCGGCCACGACCGCGATGACCAGCGTCCAGGCCGCGACGGTGGCGCCACGGTTCACGGCCGCGCCCCCGGGCTGGCGGTCACGCAGAATCGCGGCGATGAGTGGCTTGCAGACATGGGTGATCAACCTCGACCGGGCGCCCGAGCGGCTGGAACGCATCCGCGCCCAGCTGCAGCGCCTGGGGCTGGCCTGGACACGGCTGCCGGCCGTCGATGCGCGGGCGCTGACGGCCGAGCAACGCGCGGCGCTCGACGAGCCTGCCTACCGGCGTCTGCACGGCATGACGCCGGTGCCGGGCGAGCTGGGATGTTACCTGTCGCATGTCGAGGTGATGCGCCGCTTCCTCGCCAGCGACGCCACGTTCGCGCTGGTGCTGGAAGACGACGTCCTGCTGCAGGGCAGCCTGCCCGCCGTGCTGCAGGGCCTGAAGGCGAACCCGCAGCGCTGGGACATGGTCAAGCTCTCGGCCGTGCATTCGGGCACCCCGGTGCCGGTGCTGGAAGTGGCGCCCGGACACCGGCTGGCGGTGATGCTCAGCCGCTGCACCGGTTCCAGCGCTTACCTGATGAACCGCCGCGCCGCCACGGCCTACCTGCAGGCCCTGCTGCCGATGCGGCTGCCCTACGACCATGTCTTCGACCTCGGCTGGCGCTACGGCCTGAAGGTGCGCATGGTCACGCCCACGCCCTGCACCCACGACGAACGCATCGCCACCACCATCGAATCCCTGCCCGGCCCCTCGCGCAAGTTCCACTGGACGCGGCGTCTGGCCACCCACCGCTACCGCGCCGGCGTGGAGCTGCGGCGCTTGTGGTACGGCCTGACGCAGCTGCTGCGCGAGCCGCGGGCCGCGACCGCCAAGGACACGACAGCATGACCGACGCCGCCCCGTTTCGCGACCTGCCGTCGCTCATCGCCGACCATGCGCGGGCCCGGCCCGGGGCGCCGGCGCTGCGCCAGGACGACCGGCTGCTGAGCTATGCCGGGCTCGACGCCGGCATCGATCGCGTGGCGGCGACGCTGCAGCACCAGGGCCTGCGGCCGGGCGACGCGGTGGCCCTGTGCGCGGCGAATTCGATGGCCGCCGTGCTCGTGTTCCTGGGCGCGCTGCGTGCCGGCGCTGTGGTCGCGCCGCTGGCACCGGGATCGACCGCCGCGCAGCTGGCCGGCATGGCGCGCGACGCCGACGCCCGCAGCGTCTTCAGCGACGGCAGCCACGAACCCGGCGTCGACTGGCCGGCCCCCGTCATGTCGCTGCAGGGCGATGGCCTGGCAAGCTGGGCGCTGCCCGACGGCGCGCGGCCTGCACAGGTGGCGATCGAATCCGACCGGCCTTTCAACATCATCTACTCCTCGGGCACCACGGGCACGCCCAAGGGCATCGTGCAGCCGCACGCGATGCGCTGGGCGCACATCCAGCGCGCCGGGCTGTCGGGCTACGACACGGCCACGGTGACGATGATCGCGACGCCGATCTACAGCAACACCACGCTGGTCTGCCTCATCCCCACGCTGGCCTACGGCGGCTGCGCGGTGCTGATGGCCAAGTTCGACGCCGGCCGCTACCTCGCGCTGGCGCAGGCGCACCGCGCCACGCACACGATGCTGGTGCCGGTGCAGTACCGGCGGCTGATGGCGCACCCGGATTTCGACCGCTTCGACCTCTCGGCCTTCCGAGCCAAGTTCAGCACCAGCGCGCCCTTCCACGCCGAGCTGAAAGCCGAGGTGCTGCGCCGCTGGCCGGGCGCGCTGACCGAGTATTACGGCCTCACCGAAGGCGGCGGCACCTGCATCCTGCAAGCCCACCTGCACCCGGACAAGCTGCACACCGTGGGCCAGCCTGCCGAAGGGCATGACATCCGCCTCATCGACGAGCAGGGCCGCGAGGTGCCGCGCGGCGAAAGCGGCGAGGTGGTGGGCCGCTCGCCCGGCATGATGACGGGCTACCACAAGCAGCCCGAGCTGACGCGCGCCGCCGAGTGGTTCGACGCGCAAGGCCGGCGCTTCCTGCGCACCGGCGATGTCGGCCGCTTCGACGACGACGGCTTCCTGACCCTGCACGACCGCCGCAAGGACATGATCATCAGCGGCGGCTTCAACATCTACCCCAGCGACCTGGAAGCGGTGCTGCGCCCGCACCCGGCCGTGGCCGACGTGGCCGTGGTCGGCGTGCCCAGCGCCGAATGGGGCGAGACGCCGGTGGCCTTCGTGGTGCTGCAGGCGGGCGCAGCACAGGAGGCCGAAGCGCTGCGCGCCTGGGCCAATGCGCAGGTCGGCAAGACGCAGCGGCTGCACGCGCTGCGGCTGGTGGCCGAGCTGCCGCGCAGCGCCATCGGCAAGGTGCTCAAGCGCGAACTGCGCGAAGCCTGGGACCGCACACGGGGCTGAGCGCAGCGGTACCGGCTGTTCGGTCCTTTCGCTGTGGACATGCATTCAGCGGCGGCTTGCGGCCCGTTGCAGACACTCGTTCCTTGCATCGAGGCGGGCCAAGGCCGCCGGGTGCCGGGCTCCGCTCACTGGACTACCTTCCGGCTGTTCAAGGGCGTTGGCATGGCGCAGCGCAGGGTTGTCCACG
>CAIWPS010000217.1 GCA_903914615.1 uncultured beta proteobacterium
CCGCCGGCGACGCCGAACGCGAGGGCCGGCGCCGTCGCCGCCGGGGTGGTCGTGACCGTGGCGAAGGCCGCGCGGATGAGACCGCCGCGCCCGGCGACGACGCGGCTGCGGTGGCCAGCGCCACGGCCGGCGCGTCCGCGCCGTCGCCCGCCGATGCCGGGCCTGCGACGCAGCCCCCGGGCACCGAGGGCGAAGGCGGGGAACGCGAACGGGGCCGCCGCCGCGGTGGCCGCGGTCGCGACCGCAACCGTGAACCGCGCGAAGACGGCGTCCTTGCGGAAGGTGTGACGGCAGCCGTGGTCGGTGAAGCCGTGATGCCCGCCCAGGTGACCGTGGCGGCCGTGCACGACGACAGCAGCACGGCAAGCGCCCCTGAAGCGGCCCTGCCGCCCGCCGCGGCGCCCGCGTTCGTGGCCGAGCCCACGCCGCCGATGGCGGCCGTGCCCGCGCCGGCGCCTGTCGTGGCGCCTGTCGTGGCGCCTGTTGCTGCGCATGTGGCGGCCCCTGCTGCCATGCCGCAGCCGGTCCGCGTCGAGCCCTATGCGCTGCCCACCGACACGCTGCACTCGCTGGCCGCTGCGGCAGGGCTGCAGTGGGTGAACTCCGACGCCGACAAGATCCGCGCCGTGCGCGAGGCCATGGCCGCCGAACCGGCGCCCATCCGCGTGCCCCGCGAGCCGCGCCGCCAGGTGCTGGTCGACGACGGGCCGCTGGTGCTGGTGGAGACGAAGAAGGACCTGTCGCAACTGAAGCTGCCCTTCGACAGCAGCGCGCACGGCGCGGCGGCGTCCTGATCGAACTTCGCGCCTGAAGCCCCGGGGCCCTGCACGCAGGGCCCTTTTTCATGGGCTTGCGCAGGTGTCGCCAGCGCCCTTCCTGGGCCGTCCCCGATTCAGGCGATCTGCAGCGCCAGTTCGTGCTCGCCGCCGGCGCCATTGCTGAAGGCCAGGCGGTGCGACAGGTCGCGCAGGTCCACCCGCAGTTCGGCGTGGTGGCTGCCCTGCTGCCAGCGCAGGTGCAGCGTGGCGTCGTCGCTGTCCGCCAGCGAGAAGGTGCCACCGAAGGCCGGGTGCTCGTTGCGCAGGCGGATGAGCTCCAGCAGCCGCTGGACCACCGGTCGCGCCAGCGCGGCGTCGATCTCGGCGCGCGCGTAGCGGCGGCGGTTGATGTCGCGGCCGACGCCGGTCCGCGCCAGCAACGCGAGGTCGTTCTCGCCCGCCAGCAAGCCGACGTAGTAGACCTGCGGCACGCCCGGCAGGAAGAACTGCACCGCACGGGCGACGAGGTAGGCACGGTCGTCGCGTCCCAGCGCGTCGTAGTAGGTGCAGTTGACCTGGTAGAGGTCGAGGTTGCTGGCCGCGGCACCGGTGGCCTTGCGGCTGGCGCCGCCGCTGTGGTCGTGGATGCGTTCGACCAGCGCGTCCAGCTCCGAAGGCGGCACCAGCCCGGGATGGCCGGCGCGGTCGCCGGCATCGGCACCGATGTCGATGATGCCGATGCCGTCGTGGGTGTCCAGCACCGTCAGCGCATTCGTCGGGCGCATCGCGATCCAGGCCTTCAGCGGCGCCGCGGTCTTGAAGAAGATGGCATGCAGCAGCAACGGCGGCAGAGCGAAGTCGTAGACCCAGTCAACGCGGCGCGCGATCTCGATCTGGCGCTGGTGGTGCGAGTGAATCTCCACCAGCACCTCGATGCCCAGCGCACGCGCCTGGGCGGCGAAGGCGGCGATGAAGTCGAAGGTCTCGGGCAGCATGAAGCAGCTGGTGCCGGCCTTCTTGATGGCGTAGCCCACGGCGTCCAGGCGCACCATGCGGATGCCGTGGTCGGCGAAGGTCTGCAGGATGCTCGCCAGGTAGCTGCGGCCCTGCGGGTGCAGCACGTCGATGTCGATCTGCTGCGGCGTGAAGGTGGTCCACAGCACCTTGCGCTGGCCGCCCGCCAGCGTGGCCACGGTGAAGGGCAGACCCGGCCGCGGCCGGTACAGCGCCAGCAGGTCCGCCTCGGTGGCGCCCAGCGGGAAGACGGCGCCGAAAGTCAGGAAGAGGCCGGCATGCGGTGAATCGTCGCCCTGCGCCGCGTAGTCGCGGAACTGCGGCGAGTCGCTGGACATGTGGTTGACGATGACGTCGGCCATCACGTCGGTGCAGCCCGTCAGGCGCTGGATGTCGCCCCAGTCGCCCAGTCGCGGGTCGACGAGGGTGTGATCGATGGGGTCGAAGCCGGCGTCGGCGCCGTCGATGGCGTGGAAGAAGGGCAGGAGGTGCACGCCGCCGAAGACGCCCGCCAGCGGCCCTTCGAGCAGCGCCTGCAGCTCGCGCAGCCCGCCACCGCCCAGGCGGTCGACGTAGGTGATGAGCTGGACCTGGTTCTTCATGCGGCGGTCCGCGGCGCCGGCGTGGCGCGCAGCGCGGCGCGCGTGTCGACGAACAGCACCGCCACCGCCGCACAGGCCAGCAGCGTGCCTGCCAGGCGGATGACGTTGTCGGGCTGGCCGCCGAGCAGCGCGTGGTAGTAAAGCGGCAGCGTCAGCATCTGGATCAGCATCGGGATGACGATGAACATGTTGAAGATGCCCATGTACACGCCGGCGCGCTCGGGCGGGATGCTGCCGGCCAGCAGCACGTACGGGTTGCCCATGATGCTGGCCCAGGCCAGGCCGACGCCGACCATGGGCAGGAACAGCCAGGCACGGTCGTGGATGGCGGGTATCGCCCACATCCCGGCCGCTGCGGCCAGCAGGCACAGCGCGTGGGTGAACTTCGGCCCCAGCCGGCGCACCACCGGCACCATCGCGAAGGCGGCGACGAAGGCCACCGCGTTGTAGAAGCCGCCGATCTGGCCGTTGAGCAGGCTGGCGTCGCGAAAGCCTGCCGACGTGGCGTCCGCCGTGCCGAACATGGTCTTGGCCAGCGAGGGCACGATGTAGATCCAGTAGCACATCATCCCGTACCACTGGAAGAGCTTCATCCACCACAGCCGGCGCATCGTCGGCGGCATCTCGCGCAGGGCCACGGCGATGTCGGCGAAAGTGGCGGCGATGCCGCGCGGGCGCGCGCGCAGCGCAGACTTCTCGGCCTCGGACAGCGGCAGCTCGGGCACCTTGCGCACGCTCCACAGCACGCTGGCCATCGACAGCACGGCGCCGATGACGAAGGCCGACAGCGTGACCTGCGGGATGTGGTTGTCGCCCAGGGCGTCCTTGTTCATGCCCAGCGCCACCAGGATGCTGGGCGCCAGGTAGGCCAGGGTCTGCGCCAGGCCCGTGAAGGCGCTCTGCGTGAGGAAGCCCAGCGTGTGCTGGCTGCGGTCCAGGCGGTCGCTGACGTAGGCGCGGTAGGGCTCCATCGTCACGTTGTTGGCAGCGTCCAGGATCCACAGCAGCCCGGCGGCGAACCACAGCGTGGGGCTGTAGGGCATGAACAGCAGGCCCAGGCTGCACAGCAGCGCGCCGACCAGGAAGTAAGGCGTGCGCCGTCCCCAGCGCGACACGGTGCGGTCGCTCAGGGCGCCGATGACCGGCTGCACCAGCAGCCCGGTCATCGGCCCGGCCAGCCACAGCAGTGGCAGCCGGCTTTCGTCGGCGCCCAGGTACTGGTAGATCGGGCTCATGTTGGCCTGCTGCAGGCCGAAGCTGAACTGGATGCCGAAGAAGCCGACATTCATGTTCACGATCTGCCAGAACGACAGGCGTGGCTTGGCGTCGGTCATCTTCGGGTTCCCGCTTCAGTGTCTGGACGCGGCGCGCATCAGAACATGTACTTCAGCGCCACCTTGACGGTCCGGCCGTTGATCGAGCGCGCCGCGCCGACGGTCGAGCCGGAGATGTTGTCGTACTCGGTGTAGCCGACGGCGTTGCCCATGTTGTTGACGGTCAGGGCGACGACGGCGTTCTCGCCCAGGCTGTAATTCACGAAGCCGTTGACCACGGTGTAGGCCGGCATCACGGTCTGGTTGGCATCGTCGCCGTAGGACTTGCCGGTGTAGCCCAGCGACAGCCCCGCCTCCACCGGCCCGAAGACGACGCTGGGCGCGACCTGGAACACGATGTCGGCCAGGCGCTGCGGCGTGTTGCCGGTGGTGCCGTTCTGCGACGCGGTGATGCGCGAATGCGTCAGCGTGGCGCCGCTGTTCAGGCGGAACATGCCCTGGCGGTAGCCGGCCTCGAGCTCCAGGCCGTAGGCGCTGTACTGGTTGGCGGTGAACTTCTGCGTCGTCAGGTCGTAGTTGCTCTCGGAGGTCTTGGCGCTGAAGGCGGTGGCGAAGAGGTTCAGACCGCCGGCGCGGTACTTCACGCCGCCCTCGACCTGCTTGACCTCGTTGACCGCCACCGGCACGCTGCCGTCGAGCGGGTTGCCGTACATCAGCCGGTCGGCCGAAAAGGCGACGCCGTCGCTGACGCGCGCGAAGGTGGCCAGGTCCTTGTTGAGCTGGAAGTTCGCACCCAGCGAGTACGAGGTGTGCGAGACCGTGTAGTTGATGGGCTTGGTGCTGGCGGGGTCCCAGCTGGTCTGCGTCACGGTGTTGCCCGACTGGTACCAGCCGTTGGCCTTCTGGGTGTCGTTGCGCACGCTGCCGTCCACGCTCAAGGCGCCCAGGTCCCAGTTCAGCGCCGCGTAGGGCGCGGTGTTGCTGTAGCTGGCGCTGAAGTTGCGCACGCAGCAGCCGCCGAAGGACGTGAAGCCGGTGCCGGTCTGCACCGCTGTCGCGCCGCTGCCCTGCATGCTGACGTTGTAGTTGTTCCAGTCCCAGGTCAGCGCCACGTTCTGCGTCGAGGTGAACAGGCCGCCGGTGAGGGTGAACTTGCCGCCGCTGCCGGCGCCGAAGGTCTTGCTCACCTTGAGGTCGTTGACGGTGTTGCCGAGGTCGTTGATCGAGGTGTTGAAGAGGATGCCCTGGAAGGTGGCCGAGGTGGCCGGCGTGGCACCGTTGCCGTTGTTGCTGGGGTACATGCCGATGAAGCGGCCGCCGTTGCTGGCCTTGCGGAACTTGTCCACCAGCGACCAGCCGTCGGCGAGCTTGAAGTTGCCCTCGACGCCGACCGCGGTGCTGGTGACGTGCAGGCCGTCGGTGGGGTTGGTGGCGACCATCGTGCCGTTGGGTCCGAGCACGACATCGGGCGCGAACGACGGCGCGATGAAGTAAGCCGTGCGCGGGTCGATGCCGGCGATGGCCTGGGCGCGGCCGCCGGACGAGGTGACGGGCACGGGCAGCAGCGTCGGTGCGCGGTCGTCCAGGCTCTTGAAGCTCAGGCGCAGGAAGCCGCCGTCGAATTCCTGCGTCAGGTTGGCCTTGATCTGGCCGCCGTTGGCAGCGTTGAAGCCGGTCGGGCGGTCGCCCTCGCCGACGCGGTTGAAGCCCCCGATGTGGAAGGTGGTGCGGGCGCCGAGCTTGGCGCCGTAGTCGACGTCGATGCGGTGCTGGGCGCCGCCGGAGGCGCCCAGCGTGATGCCGGCGGTGCCGCCGGGCACGTCGCCGGTCTTGCTGATGAAGTTGATGACGCCGCCCGGTGCGCCGCTGACCAGGGTCGAGGCCGAGCCGCCGCGGATGACTTCGAGGTGGTCGATGTTGTAGTCGGCGCGGATGAACTGGTCGGGCGTGCCGAAGGCGATGTCGCCGAACATCAGCACCGGCAGGCCGTCTTCCTGGAACTGCACGTAGCGCGAGCCGCCGGCCGAGATCGGCACGCCACGGACGGTGACGTTGGCATTGCCTTCGCCGCCCGAGTTCTCGGCATGCACGCCGGGCACCAGGCGGATGAGTTCGGCGATGCTGGCCGTGGCCGACTTCTGGATGTCGTCGGCCTCGATCGAGCTGACCGAGTTGCTCTGCTTCATCTTGCTGGTGATGACGCTGGTACCGGTGACGACGATGCGGTCCAGCGACATCGGGTCGGCCTTGTCCTGCGCCGCCGCGGTGACGGGCGCGGCAACCGGCGCGGTGGCGGGAGCGGCTGCGGGCGCCGGCGCGGTTTGCGCCCAGACGACGACCGGCCCGCAGGCCAGCGCAATGGCCAGCGCCAGCGGACGGATGGGGGGCAGGGCACGAGCGTGCATGGTGTCTCCTAGCGGTGTTGTGGGGTGGGAACGGGCTGGCGCATTGGAAGACTTTTGCAATCGATTGCACACTATGGAAAACCCGCCCCCACATGGTGCTCTGCGAGTAAAGAAGGTGCATACGGGGCGGTTTTCGCACGCCGATGGCGCCCTGCGGCTGCGATTTCTGCAAACGACGCGCAAGGCGCGGATCGGCGCGATGCGGCGCCGCACCCGCTGCCCGCGCGCTCAGGCGCCTGCGGGGGCGCTCTCGCGCACGACCAGGTGCACCGGCAGCATGCGCGGCGCTGCGCGCTCGCCGCGCAGCAGCGCCAGCAGTGCGTCGACGAGCTCGGCACCGGCCACGGCGACGGGCTGGTGCACGGTGGTCAGCGGCGGGTCGCTGTAGGTGGCCACGGGCATGTCGTCGTAGCCGACCACGGCCACGTCGCCCGGCACCTGGCGGCCGGCGGCGCGCACCGCCTGCACGGCCTGCAGCGCCAGCAGGTCGCTGCAGGCGACGACGCCGTCGAAGCGGGTGCGGCCGGCGCACAGGCGGTCCAGCGCGGCGCGCGCGGCGATGATCTCGAACGGCACCGGCAGCTCCAGCTTGGGGTCGGGCGCGACGGCGGCCTCGCGCAGGGCCTGCAGGTAGCCGGCGCGGCGCAGCTGCACCTCGGGCAGCGCGGCATCGCCGAGGAAGACGATGCGCTTCCTGCCCTGCTGCAGCAGGTGGCGCGTGGCCTGCAGGCCGCCGCCGACGTTGTCGCCGCCGACGCTGCAGTAAAGCTGCTGCGGTAGCTGCCCGCCCCACACTACCAGCGGCACCTTGCGCGCCGCCAGCGCGTTGAGCTGGTCGTGGTGCCGCCACTGGCCGATGACGACGATGCCGATGGCCTTGCCCGAGTCGTAGAGCGCGGCTGCCGTGTCCAGCCGCTCGGCGTCGACGCGCGACAGCAGCATGTCGTAGCCGCGGTCGGTCAGCGCGTCGGCGATGGCACCGACGATGGACAGGAAGAAGGGGTCGGAGATGTGCTGGCGCGACTGCGCGTCGTAGGGCACGACGACGGCGACGGTCTGGTTCTTCTGCAGCCGCAGGTTCTGCGCGCCCAGGTTGATGCTGTAGTTCAGCGAGCGCGCCAGCTCGGCGATGCGCGAGCGCGTCTCGTCGTTGATGAGCGGGCTGCCGTTGAGCGCCCGCGACACCGTGGACACCGACACGCCGGCCAGGCGCGCGATGTCTGCCATCTGCAGGCGCTTGTTCGCGGCGGCCGGTGCGGCGTCGGCCATGGCCTTCAGGGCAGGCGTTCCAGCGCGTGCTGATAGCCGGGATCGTGCATCAGCTCGTCCCAGGCCAGCGGCGCAGTCTGCGGCAGCAGGGCCAGGCGGCGCTGCTCGCTGTCGGGGTCGGGTTGCCAGCGACCTTCGGCCGCGGCCTGCTGCAGGCCGCCCAGCAGTTCGTCGACGGCGGCGCCGCCGGCCAGCGTCTGGTTGCACAGCAGCACGAGGTCGCAGCCGGCGTGCAGCGCCAGCGTCGCCGCTTCGGCGTAGCTGAGCGTGCCCCCTTCGAGATGGCGCGCGCCTTCCATGCTGAGGTCGTCGCTGAAGACGGCGCCGGTGAAGCCGAACTGGCCACGCAGGATCTCTTTCAGCCAGCGTTCGGAGAAGCCCGCCGGGTGGCCGTCGACCTTGGGGTACACGACATGCGCCGGCATCACCGCGGTCAGCGAGGTGGAAAGCCACTCGTAGGGCCGCGCGTCGTCGGCCAGGATGGCCTTCAGGCTGCGCCTGTCGACGGGCACTTCGGTGTGGCTGTCGGCGCGCACATGGCCGTGGCCGGGGAAATGCTTGCCGCAGTTGGCCATGCCGGCGCGCAGCAGGCCGTGCATCACGCTCTTGGCCAGCAGCGCGACGACGCGCGGGTCGCGGTGGAAGGCGCGTTCGCCGATGACGGTGCTCTCGCCATGGTCCAGGTCCAGCACCGGCGCGAAGCTGAGGTCCACGCCGCAGGCGCGCAGCTCGGCCGCCAGCACGTATCCCAGCGCGGTGGCGGCGTCGGTGGCGCCCAGCGGGTCGCGCTGCCACTGCTCGCCCAGCACGCGCATGGCCGGCAGCGCGGTGAAGCCGTCGCTGCGGAAGCGCTGCACGCGACCGCCTTCGTGGTCGACGCAGATCAGCAGGTCGGGCCGCAGCTTCTTGATCGACGCGCACAGCTCGGTGAGCTGGCGCCGGTTCTCGAAGTGGCGCGCGAACAGGATCAGGCCGCCGGTCAGCGGGTGCTTCAGGCGCTTGCGGTCGGCGGCGGAAAGCGCTGTGCCGGCGATGTCGAGCACCACGGGGGCATGCAGGGTCACGGGGCAGGTTCCTGGGTTTCGACGACGACGAAGGAGCTCGCGTAGTCGGTTTCGTCGCTGACGGTGACGTGGGCGACGAGGCGGCGCGCCTCGAACCACTGCGCCAGTTCGCCCGACAGCCGCAGCACGGGCTTGCCGCTGGGCTCGTTGAGCACCTCGCAGGCGCGCCAGCTCATCGGCCAGCGGATGCCCAGGCCGATGGCCTTGGAGAAGGCCTCCTTGGCCGAGAAGCGCGTGGCCAGGAAGCGCACGCCGCGCGCGGCGACGCGCTCACGACGGGCGTGGAAGACCTGCAGCTCGCGCGGGCCCAGCACGCGTTCGGCGAAGCGCTCGCCGCGGCGTACCAGCGTGGCCTCGATGCGGCGCACGTCGCACAGGTCGGTGCCGATGCCGTAGATCATGCGGCCGCCTGCGCGGCGCGGATGCAGCGCAGGTAGTCGCGCACGGTCTCGGGCAGGCCGAGCTCGAGCGCGTCGGCGATGAGGGCATGGCCGATGGAGACTTCGCGCACGCCGGGCACGGCGCGCAGGAAGTCGGTGAGGTTGTCGCGGTTGAGGTCGTGGCCGGCGTTGACACCCAGGCCCTGGGCCAGCGCCGCGGCCGCCGCGGCGGCAAAGCGCGCGAGCTGTGCGCCCTGCCCTGCCCGGCCGTGGGCAGCGGCATAGGGCTCGGTGTAGAGCTCGACCCGGTCGGCACCGACGGCGCGGGCCCGCGCCATGGCCTCGGGTTCCGGGTCCATGAACAGGCTGACGCGCACGCCCAGCGCGTGGCATTCATCGATCAGCGGGCGCAGGCGTTCACCGTCGGCGGCCAGGTCCCAGCCATGGTCCGAGGTGAACTGGCCCTCGGCATCGGGCACGAAGGTGGCCTGCTGCGGCCGCACCGCGCGCACGAAGCCCATCAGGTTGTGGAAGGGGTTGCCTTCGATGTTGTATTCGGCCTGCGGCCAGTCCTTCAGCAGTGCCGCCACGTCGTGGACGTCGTGGGCGCGGATGTGGCGCTCGTCGGGCCGCGGGTGCACCGTGATGCCGTCGGCGCCGGCCTGCAGGCACAGCGTGGCGGCGCGGACCACGCTCGGGATGCCCAGGTGGCGCGTGTTGCGCAGCTGCGCGACCTTGTTGACGTTGACCGACAGCGCGGTGTGTCGGCGTTCGGCGTCGGCGGCGATGAGCGGGTTCATGGGGCGGGGGCGGCACGCGGGGCCAGTCGCTGCACACCTTGCCAGACGTGGCGGGTGCGCAGCTGCGACGGGCCCAGATGATAGTCAAGCAGCTGCCGCAGCGGCGCGCGCAGGCCGGCAGCGACCGCCTTGCAGGCCGCGCGCAGGGCCGCCAGGCTGCCGTGGTCCAGGGCGGCCTGCAGCGCCACCCAGTCGGCGCCGGTCAAGCCGCCGTGGTGGCGCTCGATGAGGCCGGCCTCGGCGTCGAGCGCATAGCGCTGCGCGGCCTGCACCGGCTGCGTCGTCAGCGTCGCTACGGCCAGGTCGGGCAGCCAGCCCAGTTGGCGCAGCAGCACGAGCTCGAAGGCGCGCAGCGGCACGGCATCGCCGTCGCCTTCGCCCTGCGAGGCCAGCGCGGCCAGCGTGTCGGCGTAGGCGTCGAAGAGCACGGGGTGCGGGTCCTGGCGCGCCAGCAGCTTCATCAGCAGCTCGTTGAGGTAGAAGGCCGGGAACATCACGGCTGCGTTCAGCAGCGGCTGGCCGCCCGCCCATTCGGCGCTGCGCAGCAGCCGCACCTCGCCCTGCTCGTCGGCCGGGGCCTTGCCCAGCAGCGCGTGCAGCGGCTGGAAGGGCAGCAGCACCGGGCGCAGCTGCGAGGTCGGCCGCTTGGCGCCCTTGGCCGCCACCACCAGCCGGCCCTGCGCGCGCGTGAAGAGCTCGACGATGAGGCTGGTCTCGCTCCAGTCGTAGCGGTGCAGGACGTAGGCCAGTAAAGGTGGGCTGGCCCTACTCGTAGCCATAGCTGCGAAGGTGGGCCTCGTCATCGGCCCAGCCCGAGCGCACCTTCACCCACAGCTCGAGGAAGACCTTGCCGCCCCACAGCCGTTCCAGGTCCTGGCGGGCTTCGCTGCCGATGCGCTTCAGCCGCTCGCCACCCTCGCCGATGATCATGCCCTTGTGGGCCTCGCGCTCGACGACGATGGTCGCCGAGATGCGGCGGAGTTGACCCTCCTCGACGAAGTTGTCGATCACCACCGTGGCGTTGTAAGGCAGCTCGTCGCCGGTAAGCCGGAAGAGCTTTTCCCGCACGAGCTCGCCGGCCATGAAACGCTCGCTGCGGTCGGTGAGCGCGTCTTCCTCGTACAGCCAGGGCTGCTCGGGCAGGTAGGGCTCGACGATGCCGAGCAGGCGCGCCACGTCGGCCTCGCGCGTCGCCGACATCGGCACGAACTCGGCGAAGGCATGGCGGTCCTGCATCTGCTTGAGCCACGGCAGCACGTCCTGGCGGCGCGTCAGCGTGTCCAGCTTGTTGGCCACGAGAAGCACCGGCTTGCCCGCCGGCAGCAGCCCCAGCACCTTGGCATCGGGGGCGCCGAAGCGGCCGGCCTCAACGACGAAGAGCACGACGTCGACATCGCCCAGCGACGACAGCACAGTGCGGTTGAGCGTGCGGTTCAACGCCGTGCCGTGCTTCATCTGGAAGCCCGGCGTGTCGACGAAGACGAACTGCGCCGCGCCCTGCGTGCGGATGCCGGTGATGCGGTGGCGCGTGGTCTGCGCCTTGTTGCTGGTGATGCTGATCTTCTGCCCGACGAGGGCGTTGAGCAGCGTGCTCTTGCCGACGTTGGGGCGGCCGACGATGGCCACCAGGCCGCAGCGCTGCGGCACGGCTTTCGGCTCGTCGCTCACGGCTGCGCCG